>NZ_DALZCD010000269.1:0-5903 GCF_031978025.1 Erwinia sp. | reverse complement strand
GCCCGCCTTTGCTATGGCCCTCGCCCATTATGGCCGCCTTTATATGCAGCACCAGTCGGAAACCGTAAGTACTAAGGCTGCCGTACGCCTGCCCGGCGCCCTTTGCCTTGAGGCTTCACCGGAGCAGGCCGAGGCTATACGTCAGCAGGTTGACGCGGTCAATACGCTGAAGAAACGGCTGGAAGAAATTATTACGGTAGAGTCAGGCGTGCCCAGTGAAGAGCGGTTTGAATTTGTGCACAGCCATTTGCGTGGGTTAATTACGCTTAACGCCTATCGCTCCGTCTCTTTACTCGATGCGCCTGATTCCGTGCGTTTCGGCTGGGCTAATAAACATATAATTAAAAATGTCACCCGCGAAGAGATAGTGGAAAAGCTTAAAAAAAGCCTGCGCTCTGGCCGTGCGATGGCGCCCTGGACGCGTGAACAGTGGGGAGAAAAATTACAGGATGAGATTGCCATGCTTAATTCGCTGCCTGCCACGGCAAAACTGAAGATTAAAAGGCCGGTTAAGGTACAGCCGATTGCGCGCGTGTGGAATAAGCAGCAGCAGAAACAAACGCAGCTTGCCTGCCCTTCTCCCCTGCTGGTGCTCTGCCCGGATGCCTTATCCGTCCCTAAACTGGGCGAATTATTAAATTACGATGCCGGTAAAATTGTGCATCGATTTAAGCCGGAAGCCGCAAAGCTCTTTTCGCTCATTCCCCGTCTGCATCTTTACAGCGATCGCCTCGCCTGAAAAAAGAGCGGAAATGTTTCCGCTCTTATTCAGATATTACGCTTTCATACTGCCGACCATCTCTTCCGGACGAACCCAACGGTCAAACTCTTCTTCCGTCAGATAGCCCAGCTTCAGCGCGGACGCTTTCAGTGTCAGCCCTTCTTTATGCGCTTTTTTCGCGATTTCAGCCGCTTTGTCGTAACCAATATGGGTATTTAACGCCGTTACCAGCATCAGTGATTCATTCAGTAATTGTGAAATACGATCGCGGTTTGGCTCAATGCCGACAGCGCAGTGGTGATTAAAGCTGTCCATACCATCAGCCAGCATTCGCACCGACTGCAGGAAATTATGAATAACCATTGGGCGATAAACGTTAAGCTCAAAATTGCCGGATGCGCCGCCCATATTTACCGCCACGTCGTTACCCATGACCTGGCAACAAAGCATGGTCATCGCTTCACACTGCGTCGGATTCACTTTACCCGGCATAATAGAACTGCCCGGTTCGTTTTCCGGAATGGCGATTTCGCCAATGCCACAGCGGGGACCGGAAGAAAGCCAGCGCACATCGTTAGCGATTTTCATTAACGAAGCGGCAAGCCCTTTCAGCGAGCCGTGCGCATGGACCAGCGCGTCGCAGGTCGCCAGCGCTTCGAATTTGTTAGGCGCGGTAACAAAAGGCTGTTTTGTCAGGTCAGCCAGCTCTTTTGCCACGCGTACCGCATATTCCGGGTGCGTGTTCAGGCCGGTGCCCACAGCCGTGCCGCCCAGCGCCAGCTCCGCTACGTGCGGAATGCTCTGCTCAATATGCTTCAGGTTGTGTTTCAGCATGGCTACCCAGCCGGAAATTTCCTGGCCTAGCGTCAGCGGCGTGGCATCCTGAAGATGGGTACGGCCGATTTTAACGATGTCCTTAAAGGCTTCCGCTTTCTCATTCAACGTTGTTTGCAGCACGTTCAGCTGAGGGATCAGATGTTCTTTCAACGCGATAACGGCCGCAACGTGCATGGCGGTAGGAAAGACGTCGTTAGAACTCTGACTTTTGTTAACGTCATCGTTAGGGTGCACCAGGCGGGACATGCCGCGTTCACCGCCCAGAATCTCGCTGGCGCGGTTGGCCAATACTTCGTTCATATTCATATTGGTCTGGGTGCCGGAACCGGTCTGCCAGATAGCCAAAGGAAACTCGCCGCTATGCTGGTCGGCCAGCACTTCGTCGGCAGCCTGCACAATCGCCTGCGAGCGCTCGGCGGGCAGCAGGCCCAAATCGCTGTTCACCTTTGCCGCTGCGCGCTTGGTCAGCGCCAGCGCGTGCACCAGTTCAACAGGCATCTTTTCGCTGGAGATGCGAAAATGCTCCAGAGAACGCTGCGTTTGCGCACCCCAAAGTTTATCTGCCGGCACTTCGATGGAACCCATTGAATCTTTTTCAATGCGGTTGGCGGCCATGTCTTTCTCCTTTACTGGTTATGATGAAACCCAACTTGCCCGTCCGGGCGTTTTGCGCGGGCCATAGTATGACATACAATAATTTAACATTTTGCGAGCCGGTCGTCCTTATGACATTTCGCCGCAGCCGAAAATTTCTGTCATATAACACGGAGTTAATCCCTTTTTTTATTCCTGCCGCCTGTACTGATGATTGAGCTACCGCCTCTTTTCATTAACATTATCCGCTGAAAACAGATAGCGGCTGACGCCGCGGGCCACAGTTGCTATCATTATTAACCTGTTATACAGAAACGTTTTTCTTGCCGGATTGCGCCGGATGCGATTGTCGGCATCGGTGACTTAAAAAAGGACGACTTTACAGATGAAAAAAACAAAAGTAGCGGTGGGCGTTATTATCGCTCTTGGCGTAATTTGGACCGGTACGGCGTGGTTTACCGGTAAGCAGCTGGAAAAGAACAGGGATGGACTGGTGCAGGAGGCAAATACCCGCCTGAATGCGCTGGCGCCAAACAGCCGGTTAAAGGTGAGCTACCAGGACTGGCAGCGCGGCGTCTTCAGCAGCTCGCTGCGTCTGGTGGTGCAGTCTGACTCACAGACCGAAGACACTTCCCCCCTGAAGCCGGGTCAGAGCGTGATCTTTGACGAGAAAATCGATCACGGCCCCTTTCCTTTTGCCCAGCTGAAAAGATTCAACCTTATTCCTAGCATGGCGTCTGTCCATACTCAGCTCGAAAACACCGACGCGGTGAAAAAGCTGTTTGAGATGACTAAAGGTCAATCGGCCATACAGGCGGAAACCCGTATAGGCTACAGCGGCGCGACCGCTTCCGTTATCCATCTGCTGCCGCTGGACTATACCCAGGCCCAGACCGGTGAACGCTTTGCCTCTAACGGCGGGACCATCAACCTCAGCGCTGATAAAAAAGGTGACAAGGTCGATTACGATGGCAAGCTGGACAGTCTGGTTCTGACCGTGCGCAATCAGCTTAATATGCCGGTAATGTTTACCTTAAATGGTCTGACGCTGGACGGCAAAACGCACCTTAACGCTCAGGGCCTGCGCATTGGCGATCAAAAGAGCACACTGGATAAGCTCAGCTCGACCGTAAACGGCCAGCCCTCTTTCGAGCTGCACGGCATTAAGCTGAACTCCGCTTATGACAGCGTTAACAACCAGGTTTCCGGCACTACCGACCTTGCGCTGGACGCGATGAAAATCCGTGAGCGGGACTTTGGTCAGATTAAGCTGACGCTCAAGCTTTCCCAGTTTGACGCCGACGGCATCAAGGCATTCAGCGATAACTATCAAAGCCAGACGCAGGCGCTGATGAACGAGCCGGGCATGAGCGATAATTTTGCGCTTTACCAGCAGCGTATCGGTGAAATCCTGAATGCCAACCTGCCGCTGCTGCTGAAAGGAAGCCCGGTCATCACTATTGCGCCACTGAGCTGGAAAAACGATAAAGGCGAAAGCAATTTTAACCTTTCCGTGCACTTTAAAGACCGCGCCGCAGGTGCACCACAGCCGCAAACCCTGAGCCAGGCGGTCGATAACGTGCTGAAAACGCTGGATGGCAAGCTTTCTGTTTCCATGGATATGGCCACCGAGATGATGACTCAGGTCGCGATGGCGGAAGGCTATAAGCAGGAAGAAGCCACCAAACTGGCCGATCAACAGGTGAAAGGCGTGGCCGCGATGGGCCAGATGTTCCGCCTGACCAAACAGCAGGACAATAACATTGTCACCAGCCTGCAATATGCCAGCGGCCAGGTCACGATGAATGGCGAGAAAATGACCCTTGACCAGTTCTTTACCCGCTACATGCTGGGTGGCGAACCGGCAGCCATGCCGCAGCAGTAAGGTATAGTCAGACGGCCCCAGCCGTACCGATCGAAAGGTCGGTACGGTTTTTTTTGCCTGAAAGGGCAATTATTCGGCAGTCGGTTCACCGAACGCGCAATTAGCTGGTACAGCAGCGCGGAATGTTTTTATACTGTTATGCACTTTAATCACTACAGAGTGCACCGCCATGATTGATTCCCGTATTCCCCTTACCGATATCCATCGCCATCTTGACGGCAATATCCGTGCACAAACTATCCTTGATCTGGGCCGCGAGTTTAACCTTACGCTGCCTGCCACTACGCTGGAAACGCTGCGTCCCCACGTACAGGTAATGAAAAACGAGCCGGATTTAGTCAGCTTTCTGCAGAAGCTGGACTGGGGCGTCAAGGTGCTGGGTTCACTGGAAGCCTGCCGCCGCGTCGCGCTGGAAAACGTTGAAGACGCTGCCCGTGCGGGTATTCACTATGCGGAGCTGCGCTTCTCTCCTGGCTATATGGCGATGACCCATAACCTACCGATTGCCGGTGTGGTGGAGGCCGTTATCGACGGCGTGCGGGCAGGCTGCGAAAAACACAATATTACCGTGCGCCTGATTGGCATCATGAGCCGTACGTTTGGCGAAGAAGCCTGTCTGCTGGAGCTGGAAGCCCTGCTGGCACACCGTGACGGTATTACCGCGCTGGATCTGGCCGGTGATGAGCTGGGCTTCCCCGGCAGTCAGTTTTTAAGCCACTTTACCCGTGCGCGCGACGCGGGCCTGCGTATTACCGTCCACGCCGGTGAAGCGGCAGGACCGGAAAGCATCTGGCAGGCGATTAACGAGCTGGGCGCTGAACGTATCGGCCACGGCGTGAAAGCGGTAGAAGATGCGAAGCTGATGGATTATCTGGCGGAAAAGGCGATCGGCATCGAATCCTGCCTCACCTCCAATATTCAGACCAGCACCGTTTCTTCGCTGCTGCACCATCCGTTGGTCACGTTCCTGGATCACGGCATTCTGGCGACGATTAACACCGACGATCCTGCCGTACAGGGCATTGAGATTGGGCACGAATACAAAATTGCCGCGCCGCAGGCGGGCCTGAGCCAGCAGCAGATCCGTACTGCCCAGGCAAACGGCCTGAAAATTGCGTTCTTAAGCGAGGCAGAAAAAGAAGCGATTCGCGCCCGCGTAGCGGCCTGACCAAACTCTGAAGCCAGGCAAGTTACGCCCGCATAGCGGCCGAAACGCTAAAACTGCCCGCCAACGGGCCGGGCAGTTTTAAACTTATTTCAGTGACAGGGTCTGGCGTTTCTCGGCCGATTGCAGGCCGAGTTCGATCAGCTCCATCACCTGAATCGCTTCTTCCGCTGTCACCGGATTTGCACCGTTGCCGTTGATAGCGTCGCGTATGCCCGCATAATAGGCCGGATAATTGCCCGGTGTGGTCAGCAGCGTTTCTTCCGCCATCATTTCGCCGTTAGCCAGCGTCACCACACCATCGCGCATATCGTAGCCCCACTCTTCCTGCGGCGGCCGCGCACCCGCTCTCAGACTGTCCTCCTGCGGATCCAGACCATATTTCACATAGCTGCCACGCGTGCCGTGTACCTGATAGCGTGGCGATTCTGCGGCTGCCAGCATGCTGGCATGCAGCACCACGCGACGTTTTGGATAGGTCAGCACGGCATGGAAATAATCGGTGGTCTGAGCACCGGTACGCAGCTCCGCCAGGTCAACATTAATCGCCACCGGCGAGCCGAACAGCTGCAGCGCCTGATCGATAAGATGCGGCCCCAAATCGTACCAGATACCGCTGCCTGCGCCCTTCTGTTCACGCCAGCGGTTGCGCACTTCCGGCCGGAAACGATCGAAATGGGATTCAAAATAGCGTACTTCGC
>NZ_DALZCD010000268.1:0-5960 GCF_031978025.1 Erwinia sp. | reverse complement strand
GGCTCGCGCTAATGCAGGCTGGGCATAATGGATCGCGTGCTGCGAAAGAAGAAAAACCAGATCGCCGCTTTGTAACGACGTGAGCTGGTGCGGTAGATCGTCCAGACCGGTACCCGGCGTGAATTCGATCAGCGGCATGGCCCAGGCAACCCGGCCAGCGGTACGTAAACGACTGACCAAGTCTTCGGCCGCCGGAGTCGGACGGGTTACCAGGATGCTCATCTGGGCGGGTTTCCTTTATAGACTTCCGCCAGGATTTCACGCGCGCCATTGTTCAGCAGCTCTTCCGCCAGCGAGATGCCCATTTTCTCGGCTTCTTCGCGCGGTCCACGGCGCTCGCCGCGGATCATGGCACGGCCGTCCGGCGACCCCACTAAACCGCGCAGCCACAGCTCGTCGCCTTCCAGCTCGGCAAAGCTGCCAATCGGGACCTGACAGCCGCCTTCCAGGCGGGTATTCATTGCGCGCTCGGCCTTTACGCGTACCGCGGTGTCTTCGTCATTCAGGGCGGCAAGCAGCGTAATTGTCTGCGCGTCGTCAAGACGACATTCGATGCCGACCGCACCCTGGCCTACTGCAGGCAAAGACTCCTCCGCAGGCATGGCATGACGTATGCGATCGCCCATGCCCAGGCGCTTCAGTCCGGCCACGGCAAGGATAATGGCGTCGTACTCGCCCGCATCCAGTTTGCTTAGGCGCGTGCCCACATTACCGCGAAGCGATCGGATAACCAGATCCGGACGGCGCGCGCTCAGCTGGCACTGACGGCGCAGGCTGCTCGTGCCTACCACTGCGCCTTCAGGCAGCGCGTCAACAGAAGCAAAATGATGGGAGACAAATGCATCCAGCGGGTCTTCGCGTTCGCAGATGGTTACCAGTCCCAGGCCCTGAGGAAACTCGACCGGTACATCCTTCATAGAGTGAACGGCGATATCTGCCCGGCCGTCCAGCAGCGCCTGCTCCAGTTCTTTGACAAACAGGCCTTTGCCACCGACTTTAGCCAGCGGCGTGTCTAAAATGATGTCGCCTTTGGTGACCATAGGCACCAGCTCAACGCTCAGCCCCGGATGGCAGGCCATCAGGCGTTGCTGAACATAGTGGGCTTGCCATAGCGCGAGCGGGCTCTGGCGGGTAGCTATTCTTAAAATTTTGTCTGACATGCTGGTTACCGTTTTTATCGTTCACTGATTATCCTATCATTGATACGGGAAGGCTGACAGTTTCCGCCGCCTGAAACGGCAGGCGCGGGCGGGATGCGGGCTTTTTCGGTCGGGCTGAAGATAAAACGTGCTAAACTATTGGGTAGCGCAACTTTCTTTACGGTCAACCGACCAGGTGTTAGATTGATCACGTTTCCAGCAATTATTCGCACGACTATTTTTAAAGCAAGCGGCGGATATCGGAAACGGGGTTTTTTGCAGGCACTGGGATAATCAGGCGAGACGTCTTGTACCTCTACATTGAGACACTGAAACAGAGACTGGATGCCATTAACCAGCTGCGCGTCGATCGCGCACTGGCGGCCATGGGACCTGCCTTTCAACAGGTTTACAGTCTGCTGCCGACCTTATTACATTATCAGCACCCGCTGATGCCGGGTTACCTTGCGGGTAACGTTCCACATGGCATCAGCTTCTACACGCCTGATGAAAGCCAGAAGGCTTATCTTCTTGATTTGGAAGGTAAATCTGGCTCCGTCGCCGCACTCACGCCTAAGGGAGAAATGCCTATAACCGGCATTTATTCTATGGGCAGCACCTCTTCCGTCGGCCAGAACGCCAATTCCGACCTGGATATCTGGGTCTGCCATCAGTCCTGGCTGGATAATGAAGAGCGTCTGGCGTTGCAAAAAAAATGCACGCTGCTGCAGAAATGGTGTGCCGGCATGGGCGTTGATGCCAGCTTCTTCCTGATTGATGAAAACCGCTTCCGGCATAACGAGAGCGGTAGCCTCGGTGGAGAAGACTGCGGATCCACGCAGCATATCCTGCTGCTGGACGAATTCTATCGCACTGCTGTACGCATGGCCGGTAAACGTATTCTGTGGAATATGGTGCCGGGCGAAGAAGAAGAGCATTACGACGATTACGTTATGTCGCTTTACCAAAAGGGCGTGCTGACCCCGAATGAGTGGCTTGATTTAGGCGGCCTGAGCACCCTTTCTGCCGAAGAGTATTTTGGCGCCAGCCTGTGGCAGCTTTATAAAAGTATTGATTCACCCTATAAGGCCGTCCTGAAAACGCTGCTGCTGGAAGCCTATTCCTGGGAATATCCAGGCACCCGGCTGCTGGCAATGGATATCAAACAGCGCCTGCATGATGGCGAAATCGTGTCTTACGGTCTCGATCCTTACTGCATGATGCTGGAACGCGTCACCCACTATCTCACCAGCATTGACGATCACGCGCGTCTCGATTTGGTTCGCCGTTGTTTCTATCTGAAAGTGCGCGAAAAACTCTCCGTTGACAGCGGTCCGGGCTGGCGGCGTGAAATCCTCAGCCAGCTGGTCAACGAATGGGGCTGGGACAAACAGCGCCTGGCGGTACTGGACAGCCGTGCCGAGTGGAAAATCGGCCGCGTGCGTGAAGCGCACAACGAACTGCTGGATGCGATGATGCAGAGCTATCGCAACCTGATCCGCTTTGCCCGCCGCAATAATTTGAGCGTCAGCGCCAGCCCGCAGGATATTGGCGTGTTAACGCGCAAACTGTACGCCGCTTTCGAGGCACTGCCGGGCAAGGTAACGCTGGTTAACCCGCAGATTTCGCCCGATCTTTCCGAGCCGCACCTGACCTTTATTCACGTACCGCACGGTCGCGCCAACCGGGCTGGCTGGTATCTTTATAATCAGTCGCCGGATATGCAGTCCATCATCAGCCATCAGCCGCTGGAATATAACCGCTATCTGAACAAGCTGGTGGCATGGGCCTGGTTTAACGGGCTACTGACCAGCAAAACGCGGCTGCATATTAAAGGCAATGAGCTTTGCGATCTGGCCAGGCTGCAGGAGCTGGTGGCAGACGTGTCTCACCACTTCCCGCTGCGTCTGCCCGCGCCGACGGCAAAGGCGCTCTATAGTCCGTGCGAAATCCGCCACCTGGCGATTATCGTCAACCTGGAACACGATCCTACAGCGGCCTTCCGCAATCAGGTGGTGCATTTTGACTTCCGCAAGCTGGATGTGTTCAGCTTCGGACAGCAGCAACAGTGCCTGATCGGCAGCATCGATCTGCTTTACCGCAATTCATGGAATGAAGTACGCACGCTGCATTTCAACGGTGAGCAGGCGATGATTGAAGCGTTGAAAACCATCCTGGGCAAAATGCATCAGGATGCCGCGCCGCCGGATAATGTTGAAGTCTTTTGCTACAGCCAGCATCTGCGCGGCCTGATCCGTACTCGCGTGCAGCAGCTGGTGTCGGAATGTATTGAGCTGCGCCTCTCCAGCACGCGCCAGGAACCTGGCCGCTTCAAAGCCGTACGCGTCGCCGGGCAAACCTGGGGACTGTTCTTTGAGCGGCTCAGCGTCTCGGTGCAAAAGCTGGAAAATGCCGTTGAGTTTTATGGGGCTATTTCCAACAATAAGCTGCACGGCCTGTCGATCAAGGTGGAAACCGATCAAACGCGGCTGCCGTCGGTGGTCAATGGCTACGCCAGTGAAGGCCTCATCCAGTTTTTCTTTGAGGATACTAAAGACGATCACGGCTTTAATATCTACATTTTGGATGAGACCAACCGGGTAGAGATTTACCACCACTGCGAGGGCAGCAAAGAGGAGCTGGTGCGTGACGTCAGTCGCTTTTACTCTTCCTCTCACGACCGCTTTACCTACGGTTCCAGCTTTATCAACTTCAACCTGCCGCAGTTCTATCAGATTGTGCAGGTAGACGACAGGTGCCAGGTTATCCCCTTTCGTAGCCAGGCACTGACGCAGCTGTGCGCAACGGATTCAGACAACGATCCCAGCGATTACACGCCGCGCTATCAGATGCATTAACAATCGACGCCTGCATCCACGTAAGCAGTGGCCCTGAAGGATGCCGGCCTGTTATCGGTAATAAATAGCATAAGGCCCGAGCAGGCTACCGCTGAGACCGCCAAACAAACCGCACGGGTGCGTCGCCGTACCAATCGATTCTGTTTACTCTTCCTTATGAAGCATTTTTGTAGCCAGGCACGTCGCTTTTTGCCAGGCAAGGCAAACAGGATCCCCGCAGGCCGTACCGCTTTCCTTTCTGCCCGCTTCACCTTTTTCCTGTTGCTTTTAGCACTTCACCTGCGATGATAGTCTACCAACAGGCAGCAATGATGAGCAGAACAAGCATGAAGAAGATGATTTGCCGGATGGCGCTGGTGCTGGCCGTGGTCAGCCAGGCGGGATGCGGACTGAAAGGCCCTCTCTATTTTCCAAAGCAGGAGCAGCCGCAAAAAAATGCGGACGTGACGGCACCGCCAAAAACCACCAGCGGTAAGACGCGCAGCGCGCAGCAGCCGTCGACCACTACCGATGCGGAACAGCACTCGGCTCAGTAACTCATGACGCACTCGCTGGAGCCAAACATGCAGTTCTCCAAAATGCACGGTCTGGGCAATGACTTTATGGTGGTCGATGCCGTGACGCAAAACGTCTATTTTTCTCCTGAACTGATCCGACGACTGGCGGATCGGCATCTGGGAGTCGGCTTCGATCAGCTGCTGATCGTGGAACCGCCTTACGATCCCGATCTGGATTTTCACTACCGCATCTTTAACGCCGACGGCAGCGAAGTGGCGCAGTGCGGCAACGGCGCGCGCTGTTTTGCCCGCTTTGTCCGTCTGAAAGGGCTGACCAATAAAAGTGAGATCCGCGTAAGTACGCAGACCGGCCGTATGGTGTTGAGCATCACGCCAGATGAACAGGTGTGCGTTAACATGGGCGAACCCAATTTTGAGCCGCAGCAGGTGCCGTTTCGCGCTAACAAGGCGGAAAGCCTCTATCTGATGCGTGCGGCAGAGCAGACGGTAATGTGCGGCGTGGTATCGATGGGCAATCCACATTGCGTCTTGCAGGTCGACAGCACGAAAACGGCGCGAGTGGAAACGTTAGGGCCGGTGCTGGAAAGCCATGAGCGTTTTCCCGAGCGGGTTAACGTCGGCTTTATGGAAGTGGTCAGCCGCGAGCATATCCGCCTGCGCGTTTACGAACGCGGCGCGGGCGAAACGCAGGCGTGCGGCAGCGGTGCCTGTGCAGCCGTAGCGGTCGGCGTTCAGCAAACCCTGCTGGCAGAAAAGGTCCGTGTCGATTTGCCGGGCGGTAGCTTACATATTGCATGGAAAGGGCCAGGCCATCCGCTGTATATGACTGGCCCGGCCACTCACGTTTACGACGGATTTATTCATTTATGAAACATGTCAGCGAGGCCGCCAGCGACAGCCTGTTGAACGATAGTGCGGTCAGCGATTACCTGTTACAAAACCCGGATTTCTTTATCCGTAATGCCCGCAAGGTCGAGCAGATGGTGGTGCCGCACCCGATACGCGGGACGGTTTCGCTGGTGGAATGGCAGCTCAGCCGTCAGCGCCACCAGATCGCACAGCTGGAAGAAGAAATTACGCTGTTAATGGAGCAGGCCAGCGCTAACCATCAGCTGTTTGAACAGTTGCTGACCCTGCAGACGCGTCTGGCGGCAGCGGACAGCCTGCATGACATGCTGAACCGGCTGCACCGCTGGGCGCGTGAGCTGGGCCTGGCGGGTGCAAACGTACGGCTTTTCAGCGAGAAATGGCGCATTGGCGCGCCCTCTGACTTTACGCAGCTGGCGCTGTCGCGGCAGGCGTTCGAGCCGGTACGCATTCAGCGTCTGGGCAAACAGCCGCACTATCTGGGCAGCCTCAACGGCCCGGAACTGCTGCTGCTGCTGCCACAGGCCAAAGCGGTGGGATCGGTCGCCATGTCGCTGCTGGGTGAGCGCGGTGAACTG
>NZ_DALZCD010000267.1:0-5992 GCF_031978025.1 Erwinia sp. | reverse complement strand
GCGTGCTGAATAAAGATGCACAGGTTACGCTGTTTAAAATGCCGGACACCGGCTGGGTCATCGGCCTGGTGACGCCGCAGGCGAACGTCACCGCGCTGGCGGATAATATCCTGCAGGATATCTTTATCGTACTGATCCCGGCCCTGCTAGTGCTGCTGGTACTGGTCTGGCTGTTTGCACGTAGTCTGGCCGCAAGGCTGGAGTCAACCCGCGCAGCGCTGGATGAAATCGCCAACGGCGACGGAGACTTAACCCGCCGTCTGCCCACGGTTGGCAAAGATGAAATCGCCGAAATCGCGGTATCTTTTAACCAGTTCGTCGATAAAATCGCTGGCGTGATTACCAGCGTGCAGGCCAGCGGCGTCAACGTGGCTGCCAGCGCCAGTGCACTGGCAGAAGGCAACCAGATGTTCTCGGCGAAAATCAGCGATCAGGCTGCGGCGCTTGAGCAGAGCGCTGCTGCGATGGAGCAGCTTAACGCCACGGTACAGCTGAATGCGGAAAATACCCGCCTGGCGGATTCGTTTACGGAGCAGACGGCGCAGATTGCCCGCAGCAGCAGCGAAGTGATGAATCAGGTGATCGCCACCATGGCTTCAATCAAGACATCTTCCAGCCGCGTGGGCGAAATCCTTAGCGTAATTGACGGTATCGCCTTCCGGACCAACATTCTGGCGCTGAATGCGGCATTGGAGGCGGCAAGAGCAGGCGAGCAGGGCCGCGGTTTCGCGGTTGTTGCAGCGGAAGTTCGCGCTCTGGCGCAGCGCAGTGCCGCAGCGGCGCACGAGATAAAAGAATTGATCGGCGAATCCGACACCACGGTGTTGACAGGCAGTCGGCTGGTGGAAGGGGCGGGCGAGAAGTTGGCGGGTTTGGTCAACGACGTGCTGAAAGTCAAAGAAGTGGTGGGCGAAATCCGCGTGGCGGGTGACGAGCAAAGCAAAGGGATCAGCGAAGTGACCCTTGCGGTATCGCAGATGGAGCGAGGGATTCAGCAAAACCTGCTGTTGGTGACGCAGACGGCGGAAAATACCGAAGCGCTGCGTACCGAAGCCGCCCAGCTGGCACAGGATATCTCTGCGTTCAAAGTGGCCTGACGGCCGCCAACAAAAACCCGGCTCGCTGCCGGGTTTTTATTCACTCCGACCTCTTCCGAAGAGGGCGGAGTGATAAATTGTTGCACGATCCTCAGGAAGCGTAATTCGGCCTGTAGAGCAAATTTTGCAGCCAGGCGTCAATATCCTGCGGCTCTTCCACGCCAGCCAAATCGTGTTTAAACAAATAGCGTACAAGACCGTTGGCTATCGCTATTTCCGTGTTAACAATATCGCCTTGAGAAGGATAGAGCCGACCCTTTTCGCGCGCCGTCTTATCAACCTGTTCTGCGCACAGGCGGGCTGCTTCAATAAATAATTTATCATCCACGTGCGCTGGTCTGGCGGCATAAATTGCCAGGCCAATCGCCGGGAAGATATAAAAATTATTTGCCTGGCCGGGGTAGCGGGTTTCCCCGTTGATTTGTTCTTCGGCAAACTGCACGCCCGCCGCGAACAGCGCCTTGCCATCGCTCCACTCGTAGGCCTGTTTTGCAGTACATTCCGCATTTTCAGTGGGATTGGAAAGTGCAAAAATAATCGGCCGTTCGTTAAGTTTGCTCATCGCTTTTACCACACCCTCGCTAAACAACCCGCCCTGGGTACTCACGCCGATGAGCATGGTCGGCTTAACGCGTTCAACCACTTTTTGCAGATCGCTTTCTGACGGCATGTCATGCGCGTACGCTTTTTGCGCCGTATTCAGGCCATCGCGTTCAGAGGTAATCAGGCCTTCTTTATCAAACAGCGTAATTGCCTTTTGCGCCTCTTGCCGTTCGGCATCTTCCTGCACCATAGCGTCGACCAGCATATTGGCGATGCCGGTGCCTGCTGAACCCGCGCCAGCAAACAGCACGCGCTGCTCCGTAAGTTTGCCGCCGGTCACTTCTAACGCGGTCAGTAGGCCGGCGAGCACCACGCTGGCCGTGCCCTGGATATCATCGTTATACACCAGCGCACGCTGCTGATAGCGCTGTAAATAACGGATGGCGTCGTCGCCCTGCCAGTCTTCAAAATGGATGCAGCAGCCGGGGAAGACCTCATTGACGGCAGCCACAAACTCGTCCAACAGCTCGTCCAGCGACGGCTGGTCAAGCTTTGCTTCCCGCAGGCCGGTATAAAGCGGATCCTGCCGGAGCGTTTCATTACTGGTGCCAATATCCAAATGTATTGGCAGTAACCCCTGCGGCGGCACGGCGGCGCAGGCGGTATAGAGCTGTAGTTTGCCCACCGGGATCGGCGCACCGTTGGCCCCGATGTCGCCCAGCCCTAAGATACGGCCGCCGGACGTGACGCAGATAAAGCGAACGTCCTGTTGCGGCCAGTGACGCAAAATTTCTTTCAGACGGCCTTTCATCTGTCGGGTCAGATACATACCTTTGGGACGACGGTATATATGGCCATATTTCAGGCAGGCATCGGCAATGGTCGGATCGTAAACCAGCGGGATAAAGGTAACCGGATCGGACATCAGCGTGGCGAAAAACAGGGTTTCGTTACGGTCGGCCAGCTCCTGTAAATAGATATACTTTTCAATATCGTCAGGTTTGTTTTTCAGATGTTCGAGCACGCGCTGTCTCTGCGTTTCCAGTGAATCCACGGTGGGCGGCAGCAGACCTTCGAGATGCGCGTCCGTTCTTTCCTGCTGGCTGAAGGCGGTATCTTTGTTCTGCGTGGCGGACGTTAACAGGCGGTAGTCTGGTGTGGTCATCATATTCCCTTACTGGTCGGCATCAGTCACATTCGGTAAAGCGCATAAGCCTGGTTGAAAGTGCACGACGTTGCCGGAAGGGAAATGTAACAAAATCAAAGAGGATAAGGAGGAAAGGTAAAAAAACCTCGCCGTAGCGAGGTCAAAGATTTATTTGATATAGCTACGAATTGCTTCGGCGATGGCTTTGTTCGGGCCGCGATGATCTTCGCGCTGTTCCGTATCATCGGCCACTTTTTGCAGGTATTTATTCAGCTTGCCGCCGGTCGGCACATTGCCATAGGCAATCAGCATCTGCACGATCTGCCTGAGTGCGAGCAGCTCGACGGTAAGGCGTTCAACAACAGGATCTTTATCTGGCATCAGGGAGGACTCCGGTACGGTTTTCCAGTTACTTTAGGGATAGTTTACGGCGGACGCGTAAAAATCAATCAGTGGAATACCGTAGAATATCGGTGCCAAATCCTGGCCGTTTCGAGGTCAGGAAAGATAAAGCACAGCGCCGGGTACCCGCAGCAAAGCGTAAAGCTCTGCAGAAAAGGGGGCAGTAAGATCCTGTTTTCCCTGCGGTGAACGGTAGCGCATCACGTGGATTTTCTTTAGCTGATGCCACACAAGAATAGCGGAAACCGTTAGTGAACAGAGGGGGTCACTTTGCAGACACAGCAGCGTGTAATGCCACTCCTCATCCAGCTCGTTTGAAAAAAACTGTACGCTTGCCAGTGGGAGCAACGCGCGCAGGTCCGGCAGCAGAAACTGGCTGACATCTCTGCTAAGACGAAGCGTAAAAGTGGCTGTTTGCATAAAGCATTCCTTGTCATGGGCCAGGTCTTTCCAAATGCTACTGCGGCTATCAGCCCCCATCCTTTGGGGGGAATCGTGAGTTCAGTGAAGCGCGATTGACGTTTAGCACCTTAAGCTTCACCGCGGGCTTATTATCACTTGACTGATAATGAGACGCAATCGGATCCCTCATCGACAGGTATGATAATGAAAAAGAGTGACCTGCTTTCCGTTGATTTAACATGCTTCAATATTAGTAATGCCTATACGCTGCTATGCCTTAAATTACCTGGCTTAAGATTGCATTACAAATAATATTTTTTTGATAATTTTGTTAACTTTTATACAGTATGGATTTTTCACTACCGGTTTGAAGGTAAGTTTTATCATCTATTTTTATAAAAATTTTACCATTAAGGCTCTCTCTTACAACTAATGCTATGCTGTTATACACACATTTATTATGCTCGCCATTAGTATCATCAAAGCAGGTATAGTGATCAATTGAACCATCTCTGGTTCCTTTCGGTGATTTTTCATAAATACCGAAATTCATGACGATAACTATGAAGTTATCTGGAGTGTTGATAATATGATATTTATTTTGTAGTAACTCTTTGTTTTTCAACCACCAGTTTAGTTTTCTTTCGGTAGTCATTGGTAAGTGTTCTACAAAAACCGCTCCATTATCAACTCTGACTATTTTGGTTAGTCTTACAGCAATCCATAGGCAATATACTGCTGATAATAAATTTAAAAATGCACCAATCCTTTTATATTTAAACATTGTTTTCTCGTGTCAATGTTATAGTGGCTTCGAAATTTGTGAGAAATGGATTTTAAGCAAAATACTTAGCCCTCTGTAGAACGAACCCTATTCTAACAAATAGTAATTGAGTTAAATTTAGGCTTTAAGATATTTTCTTTATCTAAGCCAAAATGATCTTGTGCTCTGTATTTAATAATCGCAGTATATTTATTTCCTTGAAAGGTCAGGTTTTCAATAGAAATTTCTTCGCTGTTTATGTCATGGGCGGTCATACCCATTCCATTGACGAAATTTTCTGTGTAGGATACTTCTTGAAGTATCAGCAAGACTATCAGAACCCCTACCTGAAGGGACCGGGCGACATTATTGCAATTTTGAGTTCTGCTTCACTCAGTCCAAACTTCTATATAATACCTTCAACTATCAGTCTCGAACGAGGGCTGTATTTCTACAAGTTTACTATCGGATACATTATCTGGAATGAGTATGAAGTAGAAAGAATATTTTCTACTCAAAAACAGAGGTTTACGCCTTAACCAGAGCCTAAATCAGATGGTTTCAAAATGAAGAAAAGGGTTTAGGATGTACTTTTTATTCAGTATGGCGATACAATAACTATGCCATATGATCTTTATACTTAACTTAGGGCGAGTGTTCTGCAAATGGATCGTATGGCATCTCAGATTTAATGTATGATATATTTTTTTTATCTTATGGCATTTCAGGATGATGAAATGAGCGATTTCGAGCAACAGCTCTTTCAGAATGGATTTTCAGCGAAGGATATCCGCAAGCTTAATGAAATTCTTACCAGAGATGAGAACAAATCAGATACACTTCAGTCTCTCATTCAGGAGCTGAGCAAGCGCTTTTTGGCTGGTATAATTTCTATACTCATTATCTTATCAGTTTTCATTTATGGTATAGCAAAAGGGCATAAAGAAAGCCTGATTTCTTATGCAATCGTCCTTATTATTGGTGCCATAATCGTTTATTTTATAATACCAATGAATCTGGCCTGGGAAGCACACAGGTTTGTCAAATAAGAGTAAAATTTACCAACATAAAAGCCGCTTTTGAGGTTAGTATTTGGAGGAAAGAGTGAATAGCAAAAAAATCACAATCTTCATTTTTACTCTAACCATGCTTGCTTTCTTTTATTTTTCTTTCAACTCTCCTAAAGTCCTTGCCATTCACGGTTCTGGCCCTTACAAAGAATTGTTAGTGAAAAATATGCCTTTCACTGATAGTGATAAAATTAAGTGGTGGGATAATAATAGAGATAAGATCATATCTTCCCCTGAAACTTATAATGTTTCACTTTGGAATTTTTATGGTGATTATCAAAGGCTTGCTCCTAAGAATTCTGGATTGTTTCCAGACCATGATAATGATTACTTGCTATGCTTTGACGATATGAAAAAAGAAGAAAACTGTATAGATAAGTCAAACTGGCTCATGGACATATCCAAAAAAAAGGATGGCTACATTTATTATCGTCTTGATGGCGAATCTTACTATCGGAAACCCTCTGGCGAACTCATCAAAGGGGATAGATTTACGACAACCATCAAACCTATAAGCTAAACGGGGGGGGTATACAACGCAGCATGAATTCAATGCTTTATGGAGTCG
>NZ_DALZCD010000266.1:0-5997 GCF_031978025.1 Erwinia sp. | reverse complement strand
TATCAGGATGAAAACCCGCGCGGTTTCGGTATGCTGCAGTTGGATCACGATTTCCAGGATTATCAGGACGTGATTGGCTGGTACAACAAGCGTCCCAGCCTGTGGGTGGAGCCGGTCGGCAAGTGGGGTAAAGGCGCAATTAACCTGATGGAGATCCCCACAACGGGCGAAACGCTGGATAATATTGTGTGCTTCTGGCGCCCGACGGAAAGCATCAAAGCGGGTAGTGCGCATAGCTTTAGTTACAAGCTTTACTGGAGCGGCCTGCCACCGGTTCACAGCGACCTGTCGCGCGTGAAGTCGACGCGCACCGGTATGGGCGGCTTCCCTGAGGGCTGGGCACCAGGCGAACATTATCCGGACGTCTGGGCGCGTCGTTTTGCGGTGGATTTTGTCGGCGGCGATTTGAAAGCGGCCGCACCAAAAGGTATCGAGCCGGTGATTACCACCACGTCGGGCACCGTTAAGCAGGTCGAGATCCTGTACGTGGAGCCGATAGACGGCTATCGCATTTTATTTGACTGGTATCCGAACAGTGATTCCGTCGAGCCGGTTAACCTGCGTCTGTTCCTGCGCACCAAAGATGAGACGCTGACCGAAACCTGGCTCTATCAGTACTTCCCACCCGCGCCGGATAAGCGTAAATACGTAGATGACCGCCAGATGACGGCGGGCTAAACGCTAACAGGCGAGGGATTCCTCGCCTTTTTTTATGGGTGCCCCTTAATGGAAAGTGACTTATAGGCACCCCGGCTAATTTTTATTGCCCGCAGGACGTTGGCAGCAGACCACCTAAAGGTTCCTGTATGCATTCCATCGAAACATAACGCAGCCTGGACTGACCTTGATAAAAAAAGCAGAAGACCGGTTCTGTTCCGCACTCTCTGTTTTACAGATGTGCAGTGAACTCCATCAGCGCGGCTACCAAAAATTGCGCATTTACCCTGCTCTGTCGCCCTCAGGTACCCACTGGCGGCTGGCACTTGCACCCTCCTGCTGCTTTTCACGCTGGTGTCTTCCTCCGCAAGCACGTCCGGGCCTGATTGCTCACTACAGCAACACAGACCAGGAAGCACTCATCCATTGGACAGCAAACGATGTGCTAACCCCACCACAGCTGGCCGACAAGTTTATCTTTACCTTTCCAAAGTTAACGAAGCACTGCAAAGGTCACGACGCGGCTCATAGCCTCTGGCTGCAAGAGTTAACAGAACAGTGTATTGAGCATCGAGCCTTGCCATGGTTTCAGGCTGATTGGGATTATGATTTAAGCCACGGGGTGCCTCTGACCAATGGACATACTTTTCGTCTGCCGCCAGAAGCAGTACCCGGACGCTGGGGGAAATTAAGGTTAAAACTTCTCGGTTTTTAACGTTCACACCGGCGCTCTTTCCATATCCACATGCGGAATGCCATCCTCCAGGTAGACCTCGCCCGTTGGCCTAAAGCCGAACTGAGCATAGAAATCCTGAAGATGCGCCTGAGCAGATAAAAAGATCCCATGCTGCGGCCAGTATCGCTCGCAGCAGGCTATGGCCTGCTCCATCAGCCGGTTACCCAGCTTCTGACCTCGTGCCTGGCCAGAGACAATGACCCGCCCAATCTTTGCTGGCGCACCGTTGCTTTCCGGCGCAAGCAGGCGCGCGTAAGCCAGCAGCTGATTGTGCTCTGTCCCCAACAGATGACGGTTTCCCCCTGCCAGATCCGCGCCGTCCACGTCCTGATAAGGACAGTTCTGTTCCACGATAAATACCGCGTTGCGCAGCGCCAGGATCTGGTACAGCTGAGTTGCAATAAGCTCACTATGGTGTAGATTCTGCCAGCGGATCGCCATGTTCTTTTCTCCCGGTCAGCCTCTTTTTATGGCCAGATAAATGATGCTGCCCTCCTTTCTGAAGAGGCTTAAGGCTTTGTATGACAAAAATTACCAATAATAAAGAGTACTTTGAAGATTCTTTTGACAACCTGACGCTGCCGGATGCCCGTTTTGAAGGCATCATTTTTGAAGAGTGTGACTTTAGCCACTGTAACTTTACCGCCGTTAAGTTTGTCCGCTGCAGATTCATTCATTGTCGCTTCGACCAGTGCAATCTCAGCGTGATGGAAATGCCCGATACGCGCTTTAATGAGGTTAGCTTTACCGAATGCAAGCTCAGCGGGACAGACTGGACGCGCGCTTACTGGCCTGCTTTTAATCCGGATCCCGAGCTGTGCTTCACCCAATGCCTGTTGAACAACGCCTCTTTTTTTGGCCTGACGCTGCAGGGGCTGAAAATGTTGGCGTGCCGACTGCATGATGTGGATTTCAGAGAGTGCGATTTGAGCAAGGCCGAACTGCTCGACTGCGATCTGGCCGGCAGCCTGTTTAACAGAACGATTCTCCAGGCAGCCAATTTTACCGCCTCGCACGGCTTCACGATTGACGTGCTGAACAACCCGATTGCTGGTGCAACGTTTTCGCGGCTGGAAGCTTTAAGCCTGCTGGAAAGCCTGGGGATCGAACTGGTAGATTGAAAAATGCATGGCCGCGAGCAAAAAAACTTCGCCCTATTGTTCACTCTGCGGGAAAACCTAGATATCTAACCGGCGGCTTAAAAAAGCATGACCACGAGTAAAAAAACTCCGCCCTGTTGTTCAGTCTGCGGGAAAGCCCAAATCTCTAACCGGCGACTCAAAAAAGCATGGCCGCGAGCAAAAAACTTCGCCCTGTTGTTCAGCCTGCGGGAAAACCTGATTACTGAACCGACGGCTTAAAAAGCGTTATCGCGAGCAAAAAAAATCCCGGCCTGTTGGGGCCGGGATTTTTCAGTGCGCCTGCTGCGTTACATCAGCGGCTGTGCCATTTGCACCAGCGAAATCAGCGGCTGCGGGTAAATACCCAGCACCAGTACCAGAATCGCCGAGATCAGAACGACCACGCCGCCTGCGGTAAAGGCCCAGTTGGCTGGCGTATCACGCTGCAACAGTTCCGGCGGATTCAGGTACAGGCTGACGGTCACGCGCAGGTAGTAGTAAAGGCCGATGGCGCTCCCTACCACGACCGCACCGGTCAACCACCACAAATGTGCACCCACGCCCACGGCAATCACGTAAAACTTCCCGATAAAGCCCAGCGTCATTGGAATACCTGCCAGCGACAGCATCATCACTGTCATCACTGCTGACAGGATCGGACGGTGCCAGAACAGGCCGCGATAAGAGTAGAGCGAGTCTGCGTCCGGACCGCGATAAGGGCTGGACATCAGACTGACGACGCCGAACGCGCCCAGGCTGCTGAACAGGTAACCCGCCAGATAAACGCCTACCGTTTCCAGCGACAGCTGATGCGTCTGGATAGCGATTAGCGCCACCAGCAGATAGCCCAGATGCGCAATGGAAGAGTAACCCAGCAGGCGTTTAATATTGCTTTGCGAAATCGCCATCAGGTTGCCGAACAGAATCGAGGCAAAGGCGATGATCGCCAGCACCAGCCGTACGGCTTCACTGTCAGCGGCTGGCGCGTACAGGAACAGACGCATCACCACGCCGAAAATGGCGATTTTGCTGGCGGTCGCCAGGAAAGTCGACACCGGTGCAGGTGCGCCCTGATAGACATCCGGCGTCCACAGATGGAAAGGCACCAGCGACAGCTTAAAGCCTAAGCCCACGATCATCATGCCCAGTCCTGCCAGCAGCAGCGGCTGTTGCAGCATACCGTTATTCAGGCTGTGGCCCAGCGTAACGAAGCCCAGGTTGCCGGAGTTGGCATAAAGCAGCGCCATCCCGAACAGCAGGAAAGAGGAAGCCACGGCGGACATGATGGTGTATTTGATGCTGGCTTCGAGCGACCGTTTCAGCTGGAAGGCATAGCCGACCAGGCCAAACAGCGGCAGAGAAATCAGCTCGATACCGATAAACAGCGAGGCCAGATGATTGGCGCTCGCCAGCACCACGCCGCCCAGCGCCGCGATCAGCACCAGCAGGTAGAACTCTTCCTGATTATCCGGGTAATTGGTCAGCCACGGATAGGCGAAGGTGCAGGTCGCCAGACTGGCCAGAATCACCAGCCCGGTGTAGAGCATGGAATAACCATCGACGCGCAGCAGCGGCGTCACATCCATGGCGCCCGCGTGTCCCACAAACCACAGCGACAGCAGCGCCAGGTTCAGCCCTACTACCGCCAGCGTGGCATTAACAAAGTGGTTGCGCCGCCACGCAATGGAGAGCATCACGACTACCACCGTCAATCCGACGATCAGCATGGGCAGCAGCGCGATCAAATGTTGAGGAGTTATTGTCATGGCGAATTACGGCCTTGTAGTTGAAATTGAAGCGGTAAACCACTGCTGAATATTGCTCATTGCAGCATGTGAGGTATCCAGAATCGGCTGTGGATAGACGCCCAGCAGCACCAGCAGCACTACCAGCACCATAATCATCAGAAACTCGCGCGGCGACATGCCCCGCAGCGGCGTCTCTGATTTCGGTGCGCCGTAATAGGCGCGCTGCATCATAATCAGCGAGTAAACGGAAGCGAACACCAGCCCGAAGGTAGCGATGACGATGATGGTCGGCACCGAGCGGAAGCTGCCGGTCAGGATCATAAATTCGCCAACAAAGTTCCCGGTACCCGGCATCCCCAGATTCGCTACGGCAAAGAACAGCGACAGACCCGGCAGCCACTTGATGCGCGACCACAGTCCGCCCATCTGACGCATATCGCGGGTATGCAGGCGTTCATAAAGCTGACCACACAGGATAAACAGCGCCGCCGCAGAAAGGCCGTGTGCGATCATCTGCACGACCGCGCCCTGGAAAGCGAGCTGGCTGCCGGTGTAGATAGCAATCAGCACAAAACCCATGTGCGAAATCGAGGTGTAGGCGATCAGGCGTTTGATATCGTACTGCGAGAAGGCCATCCAGGCACCGTAGAAAATCCCGATGATCCCCAGCCACATTGCAATCGGCGCGAACTCAGCGGACGCGTTAGGGAACAGCGGCAGCGCAAAGCGCAGCAGACCGTAAGCGGCCGTTTTCAGCAGAATCCCCGCCAGGTCAACGGAACCCGCGGTCGGGGCCTGACTGTGCGCATCCGGCAGCCAGCCGTGCAACGGCACCACCGGCATTTTTACCGCAAAGGCGATAAAGAAGCCCAGCATCAGCAGATACTCAACGCTATGGCTCATCGGCGTTTTCAGCAGATCGGCGTAGTTAAACGTCCAGACGCCCGTGGCGTTGTAGTTAACAAAGACCAGCGCCAAAATGGAGATCAGCATGACCAGACCGCTGGCCTGGGTATAAATAAAGAATTTGGTGGCCGCGGTGATACGCGTTTTCCCATCCGACGCCTTGTGTCCCCACAGCGCGATCAGGAAGTACATCGGCACCAGCATCATTTCCCAGAAGAAGAAGAACAGGAACAGGTCAATAGCCAGGAACACGCCGATGACGCCGCCCAGGATCCACAGCAGGTTCAGGTGGAAAAAGCCCTGCCACTTCTCAATTTCATTCCAGGAACAGAGAATGGCCATCACGCCCAGTAGGCCGGTCAGCACCACCATCAGCAGCGACAGGCCATCCAGCGCCAGATGCACGTTAATACCGAAACGCGGTATCCAGGAAACCAGATACTCAGATTGCCACTGCGGCAGCCCGGTAGCCTGGGTCAGCGAATAGCCTCCCTGTAGCCACAGCTGCAGCGAGAGCGCCAGCGTCAGCCCCATCGAGATCAGCGCGATCCAACGCGGCACCTTGCTCCCGAAGCGTTCAAACTGCCAGCAAAGCAGGCCGCCGATGAACGGAATTAATATAAGCCAGGGTAATAACATGGCGATTTGATTCCCTTTTCTGAACCTGCATGGGCTATCTTACTGGCCATTTCTGCCCCGGCAGCGTTTGCACGCCTTACATACCAAAGTATGCTGCGGGTGCTGCGCGCTGGCGGGGACAAAACTGGCTGCGCCGATGACGCCCAACCGTCAGGTAATTTTTAACATTCTTTCATTCAGGGCGAGGCAG
>NZ_DALZCD010000265.1:0-6026 GCF_031978025.1 Erwinia sp. | reverse complement strand
AAGCTCACCACAGAGTATCCGGCCGCTGTTCTGAGCCTGTCGGTTTTATGCTATTTTTAAGGTTAATGTCCTTTCTGTGCCATCCAGCATGACGCTCTCCGGCTTAAGCCGGAGAGGCACCTTGATTTCCGACAGGCAACCCATACATAGGGATATTCCCAAACAGGAGCAGCGATGAAAGAGAAATCCGCAGAAGCGGTTCGGCTCGATAAATGGCTGTGGGCCGCTCGCTTCTATAAAACCCGCGCGGTCGCACGTGAGATGATCGAAGGCGGTAAAGTGCACTACAACGGCCAGCGTAGCAAACCGAGCAAGCTGGTGGAGCTGAATGCCGAACTGACCTTACGTCAGGGCAATGATGAGCGCACCATCATCGTGCTGGCAACGGGTGACCAGCGTCGTCCGGCCGCCGAAGCCCAGCTGATGTATGCCGAAACGGCAGAAAGTATTGTGAAGCGGGAAAAAATAGCGCTGGCGCGAAAAATGAACGCGCTGACTATGCCGCATCCTGACCGTCGCCCTGACAAAAAAGAGCGCCGGGACTTAATGAAATTTAAAAATTCTGGCGACGAATAGCTTGCCACAACGAGAGAGAATTATGGCTCATCAAGACCAAATGCACCGTTATCTGTTTGAAAACTATGCCGTACGCGGCGAGCTGGTGACGGTCTCCGACACCTGGCAACAGATTATTAACGGTCACGATTATCCGCAACCGGTGCAGAAAGTGCTGGGCGAACTGCTGGTTGCCACCAGCCTGCTGACCGCTACCCTGAAATTTGATGGCGATATCACCGTGCAGCTGCAGGGTGATGGCCCGCTGAACCTTGCCGTGATCAACGGTAACAACCGTCAGGAAATGCGTGGTGTGGCCCGCGTGAACAGTGAAATCGCACCCGACAGCAGCCTGAAAGAGATGGTCGGTAACGGTTATCTCGTCATCACTATCACGCCAGCGAAAGGCGAACGCTATCAGGGCGTGGTTGGGCTGGAAGGCGAAACCCTGGCCGAATGCCTGGAAGATTACTTTATGCGTTCGGAACAGCTGCCCACTCGTCTGTTTATCCGTACCGGCGAAGTAGAAGGCCAGGCTGGCGCTGGCGGTATTCTGTTGCAGGTTCTGCCCGCACAGGACGCGAAAACAGAGGACTTCGATCATCTGGCGACGCTGACCGACACCATCAAGACGGAAGAACTGTTGGGTCTGCCCGCCAATGAAGTGTTGTGGCGTCTCTACCATCAGGAAGAAGTGACGCTTTACGACCCACAGGATGTCATCTTCCGCTGCACTTGCTCACACGAACGCTGTGGCGAAGTGCTGCGCAGCCTGCCGGAAGAAGAAGTGAATGAGATTCTGGCCGAAGACGGCAAGATTGATATGCACTGCGACTACTGCGGCAGCCATTATATTTACGATGCTGTAGATATCGCCGCCATCCGCAACGATTCTGCCGCTGGCGACGAACGCGTGCATTAATAAAGTTGCGCCGCGGACGGGCGGCGCAGCGTTATGCCCTTTTACCCTGGTCACTGAGTGAAACCCTCACCTCAATGCATACGCTGAAGCGATAGTAATCGTTTCACGTTCCGCCTCTCATTTCTGCTCCCTCTTGCTTTTCCTCTGGCCCTGGCCGTGTAAACTGCGCGCGATCGCAATTTACACTTTATTAAGAATTTGATAACCAATACGGTTAATGGAACGCGATTTCCCTTCATCTGTAATAATAACCGACCCGACAAAGGAGCAGTAACATGCGTGACCTGACCCAGCAGGATCTCGTCGATTATGGCATCACGGACGTGGTTGAAATCCTTTACAATCCGGATTTTGACACGCTGTACAAGGAAGAAACGCGTCCCGAACTGAGCGGATTTGAACGCGGTATTGAAACGCAATCCGGCGCTATTGCCGTTGATACCGGCATTTTTACCGGCCGTTCTCCTAAAGATAAATATATCGTGCGTGACGAGACGACACGCGACACGCTGTGGTGGAACGATCAGGGAAAAGGCAAAAACGATAACCAGCCGCTTTCTCCGGAAATCTGGCAGGATCTCAAAACGAAAGTGACCAAACAGCTCTCCGGCAAACGTCTTTTTGTCGTGGATGCCTGGTGTGGTGCCAATCCGGATACGCGTCTTAGCGTACGTTTTATTACCGAAGTGGCCTGGCAGGCGCATTTCGTTAAGAACATGTTTATCCGGCCGGATGAGGCGGCATTAGCCGGTTTCGAGCCTGATTTTGTGGTGATGAACGGCGCGAAATGTACCAACCCGGACTGGCAACAGCAGGGTCTGCATTCCGAAAACTTTGTGGCGTTTAACCTGACCGAGCGGATCCAGCTGATTGGCGGCACCTGGTACGGCGGCGAAATGAAGAAAGGCCTGTTCGCCATAATGAACTACCTGCTGCCGTTGAAGGGCGTTGCATCAATGCACTGTTCGGCTAATGTCGGTGAGAAAGGCGACGTGGCGGTCTTTTTTGGCCTGTCCGGCACCGGCAAGACGACCCTGTCAACCGATCCAAACCGTCAGCTGATCGGTGACGATGAACATGGCTGGGATGACGATGGTGTCTTTAACTTTGAAGGCGGCTGCTATGCCAAAACCATTAAGCTGTCTGAGCAGGCGGAGCCGGAGATCTATCACGCCATTCGTCGCGATGCGCTGCTGGAAAACGTAGTCGTGCGCGCTGACGGTTCGGTGGACTATGACGATGGCAGCAAAACCGAGAATACCCGCGTCTCCTACCCGATTTACCATATCGACAATATTGTTAAGCCGGTATCGAAAGCGGGCCACGCCCGTAAGGTGATTTTCCTGACGGCGGACGCTTTTGGCGTGTTGCCACCGGTGTCGCGCCTGACGCCAGATCAGACGCAGTATCACTTTTTATCAGGCTTTACCGCCAAGCTGGCCGGTACGGAACGCGGCGTGACTGAACCTACGCCGACCTTTTCCGCCTGCTTCGGTGCGGCATTCCTGACGCTACATCCGACGCAGTATGCCGAGGTGCTGGTCAAACGCATGGCGGCGGCAGGCGCGGAAGCTTACCTGGTTAATACCGGCTGGAACGGCAGCGGTAAGCGCATTTCACTGAAGGACACGCGCGCTATTATCAATGCCATCCTCAACGACGAGCTCGCTGAGGCTGAAACTATCACGTTGCCGGTGTTTAATCTGGCGGTCCCGCTGGCGCTGCCTGGCGTGGACAGCGCCATTCTAGATCCGCGCAACACGTACGCCGAAGCCGCGCAGTGGGAAGAGAAAGCGCATAGCCTGGCGCAGCTATTTATCACCAATTTTGATAAATACACCGACACGGCTGCCGGTGCAGCACTGGTAGCTGCCGGCCCGCAACTGTAACCTCAGGCGTAAAAAAAGCCGGATGACTGACATCCGGCCTTTTTTATTAATACATCATCCCGTCACGACCGTGGGGGCCGGGCCAGGCGGTAAAGGCAGCCAGGCTCGAATACATAACCCACCCCGCTCGCTCTCACCAATCTCTAGTGAGCCCTGATGCGCATCGATAATACGCTGCACGATCGCCAGGCCAAGGCCGGTCCCGCTGGTGCTGCGTGCGCTGTCACCGCGTACAAAAGGCTGCAGTAAATGCTTAAGCTGTTCCGGTTTAATACCGGGACCATCATCTTCTACCTGGAACCAGGCTCGCTGTAACTCACTGCCGCTGCTGACCTTGATCCAGCCGTTGCCATAACGGGCAGCGTTCACCACCAGGTTAGCAAGCGCGCGTTTTATCGAGAGCGGGTTAATCTCCACCATCAGTTCGGTCGACATAACCGCATTCTCGATTTCCCGCTCGTAGCCGCTTTCAGCCGCCACGACCTCGCCCAACACGCTGTTAAGATCCGCGCGTTCGGTCTGCATTTCCTGACCGGTACGCAGATAATCAATAAACTGCTCGATAATGGCGTTGCACTCTTCGATATCTTTATTGATCGATTCCGCCAGATAGCCATCTTCCTGCGCCATCATTTCCGTCGCCAGACGGATACGCGTCAGCGGCGTGCGCAAATCGTGGCTGACGCCTGCCATCAATAGCGTGCGGTCATCTGCCAGCTGCTTAACGCCTGCTGCCATCTGATTAAAGGCTCGCGTCACCGATCGCACTTCAGAAGCACCGTATTCCCGCAAAGGCGGCGGAATAATGCCTTTACCCACCTGAAGCGCGGCGTGCTCCAGCTCCACCAGCGGCCGGTTCTGGATACGGATAAACAGCCAGGCGCCGCCAATGGCCAGCAGCATGATCGCCAGCGTATAGCGGAACAGCGGCGAGAAATCACCCTGATGAATTTCGGTCAGCGGTACCCGCACCCAAATATCGGGCGAAAGCCAGGTCTTCAGCCAGACTACCGGCGAATTTTTATTTACCTCGACGCGCACATCGGTAGGGCCGCCGAGCTGTTGCGCCATCTGCTGGCTGAGAAACTCGTAATGCTGCGCCCAGCGTAATCCGCTCTCTTCCGCCGCTGCGTTGGTATACAGCGAAATGCCCAGCTCTCGATAGATTTCCCGACGAAACGCTGGCGGCACTTCAAGCTGCGTGCCGTCTTCCAGCTGCAGCCTGTCAGTCATCAGCATTCGCACCTCGTACGCCAGCACCTTGTTAAACTGCTGCAGGCTGGGCAGGATAGCGAAGTTCAGCACCACCAGGTAGGTCGTCACCAGGCTGACAAACAGCAAGGTGACGATCAGCAGCAGCGTGCGGGCAAAGGAGCTACGGGGAGAGAAGCGGAGTCGCCTCATGCTTTACTGCCGTCCGGTACGAAGACGTAGCCTAAACCCCATACGGTCTGGATGTAGCGCGGGTGTGCCGGATCTTCTTCTACCATGCGGCGCAGACGAGAAATCTGCACGTCGATAGAACGCTCCATGGCGCTGTACTCGCGGCCACGCGCCAGGTTCATCAGCTTGTCGCGGGAAAGCGGTTCACGCGGGTGGCTGACCAGCGCCTTCAGCACGGCGAACTCGCCGCTGGTGAGCGGCATCGGCTCGTCTTCCCTGAACATTTCGCGCGTGCCCAGATTCAGCTTAAACTTACCGAAAGCAATCACCGCTTCTTCCTGCGAAGGTGCGCCCGGCAGTTCGTTAGCCTGACGACGCAGCACGGCACGGATACGGGCCAGCAGTTCGCGCGGGTTAAACGGTTTTGGAATATAGTCGTCGGCACCGATTTCCAGCCCGACAATACGGTCCACTTCTTCCCCTTTCGCCGTGACCATAATGATCGGCATTGGGTTGCTCTGGCTACGCAGTCGGCGGCAGATAGACAGGCCATCTTCGCCCGGCAGCATCAGATCCAGCACCATCAGGTGGAAGGATTCACGGGTCAGCAGACGATCCATCTGTTCGGCGTTTGCCACGCTGCGTACCTGGAAACCCTGCTCGGTCAGATAGCGTTCCAACAGGGCGCGTAAACGCATGTCGTCATCCACGACCAGGATTTTGTAGTTCTCTTGCATTTCGATACTCCAAAGGCGCTATTGCCTGCGCCGGTATTCTTAAAAAAGATGCCTGAATGTAACAGTCAATAATGGTTTATATTCTAGCCGAAATTGTTACAAAGCATATTAAACAGCAGCTTATCTTTAATTTATCCACGAAACTATTCCCTCAGTCGTGCTCTTTTTACGCTGAAAGATCAGGACAAACAAACAGTAACAGCGGACCAGAAAAACCCGGAAGGTATTTGCATCACCGCTCAGGCCACAACAAAATAGTGGGCGCACTCCCGAGAAAGAGAAGGACGACGATGAAAACAAAACTGATTACTCGCGAAGGTTACGACAAGCTGAAAGCCGAGTTGGATTATCTCTGGCGTGAAGAGCGCCCGGAAGTGACGAAAAAAGTGACCTGGGCCGCCAGCCTGGGCGACCGCAGCGAAAACGCTGACTACCAGTACAATAAAAAGCGCCTGCGCGAAATTGACCGTCGCGTGCGCTATTTGACCAAGTGTCTGGAGCAGCTGCGTATTGTGGACTATTCACCGCAGCAGGAAGGCA
>NZ_DALZCD010000264.1:0-6061 GCF_031978025.1 Erwinia sp. | reverse complement strand
GATGCCCAGCAGCTCGCTGGTCAGCCGGGTACACTTGCTGAGGATTTCATCTCGCCCCGCGTCGTCTGCTGTCAACATCTCCAGCGCCAGTTGGTATCGGGTTTCGCCTTGAGAAATCGGCATTCTGGTATTCCTGAAACGTATCAAAATGGAGGTATGCAGCTTTTCAAGCCAGGCTTAAGGTCTGGTCGCGTAAAAGCGGCTTGTTATTTTTTCTGACTTTGGTGATGCTATGTCCAATACTGCTGAAACTCTGCCGTCACAGGACCGAATTGTGCTCTATGACGGCGTCTGCAAACTCTGTAACGGCTGGGTAAACTTCCTGTTGCGTTATGACAAACGCCACAGCGTGCGCCTGGCGGCCGTCCAGACCGATAAGGGCAAAGCGCTGCTGAAAGCCGCCGGCATGTCGCCCGACGAGATCAATACGATTGTTCTGCTTGAGCAAGGGCGCGTTTACCTGCGTGCCGATGCGATATTCCGCGTCATGCTGGGTCTGCCGTGGCCGTGGCGAGCGCTGTCGGTACTGCGCTTCTGCCCCCATTTCATCAGCGACCGCTGTTATAATCTGATTGCACAAAACCGTTATCGGCTGTTTGGCCGATTTACTGAGCAACAAAAACCGCCGGCGGACTATCCGGGCCGGTTTATCGATCGGTAACAGGCGCTGCCGAGCTTTGTTACGCGGTCAGTGCGGCTGGAAAATCAGTTCGCTTATTGCAAAGGAGGTATAAATTGTCCGTTCGATTGAATAAATTTCAACAGCCGGTTGGTGAGGCCTTACCCGAATGGGCGCCGCGCCCTTTGCCTGAACGTCAGGCGCTGGTGGGGCGTTTCTGTGTGCTGGAGCCGCTGGAAAGCGCCCGGCATTATGAGGATCTGCTGGCTGCATGGGGCAGCGCCGAGGATGGCCGCGACTGGACCTATCTGCCCGCTGGCCCTTTTAACGCTGAGGAGCTTCGTGACCATCTTGCCCAGGCCGAAGCCAGCCGCGATCCGCTGCATTTTGCCGTTATCGACCGGCAAAGCGGCCGCGCTGTCGGCACGCTGGCGCTAATGAGAATTGAACCCGCGCACGGCGTGATGGAAGTGGGTTACGTCACTTTTTCGCCCGCGTTGCAACGCACGCCGCTTTCTACCGAAAGCCATTTTCTGCTGATGCGTTACGCCTTCGATGAATTGGGCTATCGTCGATACGAATGGAAGTGCGACAGCCTTAACGCGCCTTCGCGCCGCGCGGCGGAGCGGCTCGGCTTTCGCTATGAAGGGCTGTTCCGTCAGGCGATTGTCTATAAAGGACGCAGCCGCGATACGGCCTGGTTTTCCATTATTGATGAAGAATGGCCCGCCCTACGCGAAGCCTTTGAACGTTGGCTGGACGCCAGTAATTTTGATGCGGCAGGGGTGCAGCGACGTTCGTTGGCCGATTTGCGCCAGCAGCGAATATAATCTTAATTTTCTTCACATTATTAAACAAGAAGTCACTAACTTTACTAACCTTTTACAGTCTGCGTGGTCGCATTGCTTTCGGGCCGCGCGCATTTTCCCTGTTTAAGGAGCCGGTAAATGACTTCCCAGGTAACATCACGCCATTCGACTTTTGCGGTGGCCGTCTATTCGTTGTTTCATCCTGTCCCGCTCGGCTTTTTTGTGGCGGGATGGATCTTCGACATTATCTATCTCTACAGTACCGAGATCCTCTGGACGCAGGCCGCGAGCTGGCTGATCGCTATCGGGCTGATCATCGCGATTATTCCTCGCCTGATTAACCTTGTGCAGGTTTGGGTGGGCGTCTCTTATCCGCAGGGATCGGCGGTAAAAGTGCATTTTTGGGCTTATCTGCTGGCTATCGTACTGGAAATTTTCAACGCCTTTATTCACAGCCGCGACGCGTGGGCCGTCGTGCCTGCTGGCGTTATTCTCTCCACCCTGGCGGTGGTTTTAATGCTGTTCGCCAATGTGCAGCTCGCCGTGCGCGATCGCACCGCTTAAGGAGGAGTTATGAAAACGTCAACCACACTCTCACTGCTGGCCGTCTCGGTTTCGCTGCTGCTCGTCGGCTGCGACGACGGCGCTAAAATCGATCCCGCAAAGCAAACCGGGGCGAATCCGGTGCTGCCGGCGGCAAAAAACTTCCTGGTCCCGCCCATGAAGGTCCCGAGCAGTACGCCATGGAAGGAGGGGGAAAAGCCCCGCGTCGCGGAGGGCCTGAAGATAGAAAAAGTTGCGGACGGTTTCCAGCATCCGCGCCAGCTCTATACGCTGCCGAACGGCGATATACTGGTGGTGGAGGGCAGTGCCCCGGCCGCGCCGACCAGCCAGCCTAAGCAGCTGGTCACCGGCCTGGTTCAAAAGGCATCGGGCAAGGGGGGCGCCGGCGGTAATCGCATTACGTTGTTACGCCATGACGGTACAAGCTGGCAAAAGTATCCCTTCCTGGAAAATCTGCGCTCGCCGTTTGGCGTGCAGCTGATTGGCGATACGCTGTATGTGGCAAATGCCGACTCGCTAATGAAATATCGCTACGAAAGCGGCGCGACAAAAATCACCGATCCCGGTGCCGAACTGACCGAGCTTCCAGGTGGGCCGATAAACCATCACTGGACCAAGTCCCTGCTGGCCAGCCCGGACGGCCGTAAACTCTATGTTGGCGTCGGCTCTAACAGCAATATCACGGAAAACGGCATCGGCGCGGAGTATCGTCGGGCAGATATTCTGGAAGTGGATGCGGCCACCGGTGCCAGCCGGATATACGCCAGCGGGCTGCGCAACCCTACCGGGATGCAGTGGGAACCCCAAACCGGCAAGTTGTGGACCATCGTAAACGAACGTGACGAGATTGGTGCCGATCTGGTGCCGGACTACCTGACCTCGGTACAGGAAGGTGGCTTTTATGGCTGGCCTTACAGCTACTATGGCCAGCATGTGGATGAACGCGTTCAGCCACCGCGCCCCGATCTGGTGAAAAAAGCGATTAAGCCTGACTATGCACTCAGCTCGCACGTTGCGCCGCTGGGGCTGTGGTTCTATACCGGCAACAATCTGCCGGAAAAATACCGTGGCGGTGCTTTTGTCAGCGAGCACGGCAGCTGGAACCGCAAACCGCTAAACGGTTATCAGGTAGTATGGGTCGCTTTCCGCAACGGCGTGCCGCAGGGGCAGCCTGAACCGGTGGTGACCGGCTTCCTGACTGACGATCAAAAATCGGTTCGCGGCCTGCCGGTAGGCCTGACAATGGATAAGCAGGGCGGCCTGATGATTGCCGACGACGCCGGCAACATAGTCTGGCGCGTGACGAGCGCAGCCACGCCGTAACCCGACGTTATCGTTTCAAGCCGCCCGGCGTTCTGCCCGGCGGCTTTTTTTTGCCTGCCGATCCTGTGGATGATTCGTGCGGATGGTCAGACGGTGAGCAAAAATCCGCTTGCGGTTAAGATATATCATAGATATATTTTCCTGCGTTGCACAGCCGAATCCAGGATTGATTATTACGGGCTATTACCCCGTCAGGAGAATTATGTTGACCGAAAAAACGGGTCGCGCTCCCCGTCGCGTAAGAAATGAATTGCGTTTCCGTCCGGTAGAAGTGATTGCGAAAACCTTTATCGCCAACAGCTTTTACCGTATTGAGTTTGGCGGCGAGGCGCTGGCCGGTTTTACTTCGGCAGGCTTCGACGATCACGTTAAGGTCTTTTTCCCGGATCCCGCCACGGGCGAGCTTTATCTGCCACAGGTCACGGAAGAAGGCATCGTGTGGAAAGATGGCATTCGTCCGCTGTCGCGCGACTATACGCCGCTGAGCTTTAACCCGCAGACAAACAGGCTGACGATAGATTTTTATCAACACAAAGCGGGCGTAGCCAGCGACTGGGCTACCACGGCGCATCCTGGCGACAGACTGGCCATCGGTGGCCCGCGCGGTTCGCTGATCGTCCCGGAAGATTATGCTTTTCAGCTGTACGTTTGCGATGAAACGGGCCTGCCCGCGTTCAAACGCCGCATGGCTTCCCTTGGCGACAGGCCGGTCAGGCTTTATGCTTTTGTTAATGAGGCTCAGGGAAAGGCCTACCTTGGCGATCTGCCCAACGTCGACATTAGCTGGCTGGGCAGCGGCGCCCTGCAGGCTGACGTCAACCGGCTTATTTCCGGGCTGGAAGATCTGACCTTACCGGCAGAAGAGTACTTTATCTGGCTGACGGGCGAAGGCGCGGCGGTGAAGCAGCTCAGCGACTATTTTACCGGCAGGCGCAAGCTTAATGCCGACTTCGTGCGTGCGGTGGCTTACTGGCACGAGAAGTAGGGCTGTTGTATTATCCAGGGGGCCCAATAACGAACCATCCCCTTCAAACAGATTCAGGCAGGCAATGAAATCACAGCGCAGTTCCCAACACGACTTCTTCGGCGGCGCGGCCAGTGCCGCGCCGAAAAAAAGGCGCGAAAAGATGCTGGATGGCAGCGATGTTCGTCTGCTGCTCCTGCATTTTATTGCGCAGGGTGCCGCGCACGGTTATGAGCTGATCAAAACGATTGAAGATCTTTCCCGTGGCGAATACAGCCCCAGCCCCGGCCTCATTTATCCCAACCTGACGCTGCTGGAAGAGATGGACTGTATCGAATCCCGCGATCCGCAGGCGGCTCGTAAAGCCTATAGCCTGACCCGGCACGGCGAACGCCAGCTGGCAGAGGGGCAGGAAACGCTGCACTTTATCATCAACCGCCTTAGCTCGATGGCCATCCTGGTTAATAACCGCAGCATCCCTGAAGTGGAGCGCGCTATCCACAATATGCGTACTGCGCTAAATATGCGTCTTTCGCAACCCGATTTAGCGAAGCAAACGCTGCACGATATTATCGACGCGCTGGATGAAGCCGCACGCAAAATTGAACGCAGCTAAAAAGTAGCCCGACGCTACTGGCATAAAAAGAAACGTTTTTTTTCTAATGTTACCGGTAACTTTGCCGATATAAGTCGCTTCTGAAACAATCACCAGGTGTGGCTATGTCCGTATTTTCCCGAATCAAAACCTCCTCTTTTTTGCTCAGCACAATTATCGCCTTTGGCGTTTTGCAGCTTGTCGCGGGTATGCTCTTCCTTAATGCGCTCAACCATAATAAAGAAAGCTTTGAAGCCGCCTCAATGGCCAGCGATCGGGTGACCTCGCTGACGAATGCATGGTATGAGCTGAATGCGGCGCGTGCTGACGTTAACCGTGTACTGATCTGGCTGCAAAAAGAGGGGCCAACCAGCAGCGTCATTGGCGATATGGTGGCGCACGGTAAAAAGCAGCTGGCGCTGGCCGGGCGCGACTTTAACAATTATCAAAACGCGCCAGACCTCCCCGGACTCGATCCCACTCTTAATAGCAGGCTGGCGGAAAGCTACAAGGTGTACGCCGGACAGCTTAATCAGCTGATGGATATTGCCTCACGCCGTGATATCAACGGCCTGTTCAGCATCAACGTGGCGGGCAACCAGAAGATTATGCAGGGCGATTACGACAGCTGGCGCGCCGCCGTCGGCCAGCTGTCGAAAACCACCTCTGCCAAAAGTAAGCAGGTATTTACGCAGATGCTGTGGCTGATGGGGGCGATTTTGCTGGTAGTTCTGAGCGCCGTGGTGGTTAGCTGGTCGGTGATCAAACACGTGCTGATTCAGCCGCTGGCGCGCGCGCTGGGGCATATCAACGCCATTGAACAGGGCGATCTGACGGCGCAAATCATGGTCGACCCGCATGCCCGTAACGAGATGGGCCATCTGCTCTCCGGCCTGGCGATAATGCAACGGTCACTGGTGAAAACGGTGGGCAACGTGCGTAACGGTGCGGATACCATTTTGACCGGCGTGAGTGAAATCGCGGCGGGTAATAACGATCTCTCCTCCCGTACTGAAGAGCAGGCCGCCTCGCTGGAGCAGACTGCTGCCAGCATGGAACAGATTACCGCCACGGTAAAACAGAATGCGGACAACTCGCATCAGGCGGCGAAACTGGCGATGTCTGCCGCGCAAACGGCGGAAAAGGGCGGCGCTATTGTTGATGGCGTAATAAAAAGTATCTTTGGA
>NZ_DALZCD010000263.1:5874-6078 GCF_031978025.1 Erwinia sp. | reverse complement strand
TGGGCCACGGCATCAGGGCGAAAATCGCCGACAAGGGCAATACGGACAGGTGCGTGCATCGTTATTTCCGGCTCGGAGAAAAAAATAGGCTATAACATTAGCAACATATGCGCAACCTCACGGCTTTCCCTCAGGGTGAGCACCGCAGTCTGAACGTTTCTGCGCGCCAGGCCATAAGTAAAAATCGACAGAAAATATTTCCTT
>NZ_DALZCD010000263.1:0-5774 GCF_031978025.1 Erwinia sp. | reverse complement strand
CAGCAACCTTACTGATTTTCTTAACGGTGAGCACCGCAGTCTGAACGTTTCTGCACGCCGGATCATAAGTAAAAACCGACAGAAAATATTCCTTTCAGCAACCTTACTGATTTTCTTAACGGTGAGCACCGCAGTCTGAACGTTTCTGCATGCCGGACCATAAGTAAAAATCGACAGAAAATATTCCCTTCAGCAACCTTACGATTTTCTTAATAGCGAGCCTTGCGGTCAGAATGCCTGTACGCTTCAGGCCACACTTAAAACCCGATAAAAATATCAGGTGGCGGCTAAGGTTGCATGAAGTTAGCGCGGGCGGTGAAAGTGATAAATGGCCGTCTCCGCCGGGCCGCTATCCAGCACGATCAACCCGTGCTTAATGTCGATCAGGGATGCGCCGCACTTTTCTGCCACGCGACGGCTGGCGACATTTTCCGCCACCGCCAGGATTTCCACCGTCTCGGTTTTTCCGTCCTGCCACGCCAGATCGAGAAGATAATGCACCGCCTGGCTGGCTACTCCCTGTCGTTGTTCACTGCTACGTACCCAATACCCCATTGAACACAGATTTTTTTGCGTGGTGGAATAACGTAGCCCCGCGCCGCCCAGCAAGCGGCCATCTTCGGCAAACAGGCCCAGCTCGTTGGCTTCACCGGTTTCACGCAGCGTATGGGTGGCGGTAAACCAGCGGCGAGCTTCTTCCAGGGTAAACCCTTCATGGGCCCAAAGTAGCCAGGGGCGCAACGTATCCAGCGAGCTATTGACGGCCTGGGCAAACGCTACGGCATCGTCATGGTGGTAAGGACGGTAAACGACCTGCATAGGACTTCTCCTTTAGAGTTATTAATATTTTATAACGCATTATTGAGGTGAATATAAGTCAGGAAAAGCCCAGGTTTGGAAAGGGATGGCAGGCTGTCATAGTTCCCCCTCGTTTGTTTTTTAGCGTTAACTATTTCGACCGCTGCAGAACAACGCATAAAGGCCCACTTAGCAAATCCACCGAGGTAGTGATGAGGTGTCAGTCAGGGCGGGTAAAGAAAATTAGCGGTATACATATATCATTAATGTAAATCTAAGTTTACATGTGCTGATGCGAAATGTTGATGCTGATTATAATTTAATTTATTGATTTTTATATAAATAAAATAAAATTTCCCTTTCGTTTAATTGCTGTGGTAATAAAAGTGTACATAGGTGCATTGAGTTATGTATCGCTTCTGATACAGTATCTGCACCTTGATGACAGGCTGACGGGACCACTAAGAGAGCTGACGACCATGCAAAAAGATGCGCTGAACAACGTTCATATCGCGGACGAACAGATTTTAATTACGCCGCAGGAACTGAAAAACAAGTTCCCGTTGACCGACGCGCAGCAGGCGCAAATTGCCGCTTCGCGTCAGACGATTTCAGACATTATCAGCGGAAAAGATCACCGTCTGCTGGTGGTGTGCGGCCCCTGTTCCATCCATGATACCGAAGCAGCGCTGGAGTATGCGCGGCATCTGAAAGCGCTCTCTGACGATCTTAACGATCAGCTCTATATCGTGATGCGCGTCTACTTTGAAAAGCCTCGCACCACCGTGGGCTGGAAAGGTCTAATCAACGATCCGCACATGGATAACTCTTTTGATATGGAAGCTGGCCTGCATATCGCCCGGCAGTTGCTGGTAGAACTGGTTGCAATGGGGTTACCGCTGGCTACGGAAGCATTAGATCCTAACAGTCCGCAATACCTGGGCGATCTGTTTAGCTGGTCGGCTATCGGCGCTCGCACTACCGAATCGCAAACTCATCGTGAAATGGCTTCCGGCCTCTCCATGCCCGTTGGATTTAAAAATGGCACGGACGGCAGCCTCAGCACGGCAATCAATGCTATGCGCGCGGCGGCTATGCCACACCGCTTTGTAGGGATTAACCAGAGCGGGCAGGTTTGCCTGTTGCAGACGCAGGGTAATCCGGATGGCCACGTCATTTTACGCGGCGGCAAACAGCCAAACTATGGGCCGGAAGATGTCGCGCAGTGCGAAAAAGAGATGCTTCAGGCGGGACTCCGTCCGGCACTGATGATAGATTGCAGCCACGGTAATTCTAACAAAGACTTCCGTCGCCAGTCCGGCGTAGCCGAATCCGCCGTCTCCCAAATCAGGGACGGCAACCGTTCCGTAATCGGCCTGATGCTGGAAAGCCATCTGCACGAAGGCAGCCAGTCGTCCGAACAGCCTAAAAGCGCCATGCGCTATGGCGTTTCCGTAACCGATGCCTGTATCAACTGGGAAACGACCGACACGCTGTTGCGGAACATCCATCAGGAACTGGATGGCATACTGGCGGCGCGTATGTTGCAAGAGGGTTAATTATGGTGGCTGAACTGACCGCGCTGCGCGATCAAATTGATGAAGTGGATAAAGCGCTACTCGATCTGTTGGCGAAAAGGTTAAGCCTGGTGGCAGAAGTGGGGGAGGTGAAAAGCCGTTATGGTCTGCCGATTTACGTACCGGAGCGTGAGGCCTCCATGCTGGCTTCACGACGTAAAGAGGCGGAGGCGCTTGGTGTACCGCCCGATCTGATTGAAGATGTGCTACGCCGCGTCATGCGTGAATCCTACACCAGCGAAAACGATAAGGGCTTTAAAACCCTGCATCCGCAGCTTCGCCCGGTCGTCATCGTTGGCGGCAAGGGCAAAATGGGGCGGCTGTTTGAAAAGATGCTGACCCTTTCTGGTTACCAGGTAAAAACGCTGGATAAAGAGGAGTGGGCACAGGCGGAAAGCCTGCTGGCAGATGCCGGAATGGTCATCATCAGCGTGCCGATCCACCTGACGGAAAAAGTAATTGCCGACCTGCCACCGCTGCCGGAAGACTGTATCCTGGTGGATCTTGCCTCGGTGAAAAACGGCCCGCTTCAGGCGATGCTGGCCGCGCACAGCGGCCCGGTGCTGGGGCTGCACCCGATGTTTGGCCCGGACAGCGGCAGCCTGGCAAAACAGGTGGTGGTCTGGTGTGATGGTCGACAGCCGGAAGCCTATCAATGGCTCCTCGAACAGATTCAGGTCTGGGGCGCGCGTCTGCATCGCATCAGCGCGGTAGAGCATGACCAGAATATGGCCTTTATTCAGGCGCTACGTCACTTTGCCACTTTTGCTTATGGCCTGCACCTGGCGGAAGAGAACGTTAATCTTGAGCAGCTTTTGGCGCTCTCATCGCCTATTTACCGTCTTGAACTGGCGATGGTGGGCAGACTCTTTGCTCAGGATCCCCAACTCTATGCGGATATCATCATGTCTTCAGAAAATAACCTGGCGCTGATTAAACGTTACTATCAGCGTTTTGGTGAGGCAATTCAGCTGCTGGAGCGGGGTGATAAGCAGGCGTTTGTCGACAGCTTCCGCCGTGTGGAGCACTGGTTTGGCGATTACGCTCAGAGCTTCATGCTGGAAAGCCGTTCACTGCTACGTCAGGCTAACGACAGCCGACGATAACGGGCCTCTTTTGCGTGCTAACGGCAGGCCAACCGCTGGCCTGTACGTTTGCTTCTTCCTGAGCGGCAGAAAGCCGCCCCTCGCTAAAATTTCCTGCGCTTGCGTGCTTAGTAAGAAATCCGCCAGCGGCCGCCCGTTCTCATCATACACGGCGAAAGCGTAAGCATTTCAAAAGGCGGCGGGATAGCAACAGTGACAATCATTTCCTGCGGTGCATAGTAACGCCCCCCTGTTGATGCAGCGCGACCAGCTTTTCCACATCCACATGCGTTAAATGCCCCTGTGCCGGCCGATGCGTCACCACCGGCACCAGCCGCGTATAGCCATCGCCAGGCTACTCTTCCAGTTACCAGGAAGCTCCACGAGGGTAGGGGGAGCATTCAGCTGAACTAAAATATCCGTAAAACTACAACGCGACTGGGAAGGGTGACCTCGTGGCCAGGCTGATCGGTAACCTGACGATTGGCAGAAGCAGAAAAGGCTGACCGAAAGCAGCACCGTAAAGCGTAAAAAGGTGCGCATAAATTTCCCTGAAAAACGTTACAGAAAGAATGATGTAGCGGCAGGGCAGGTAAATGATCCAGTAGGGGTGACCGGTCTGGCAATGAGGGTAAAGCCGCTCCGGAAAGCGGCCTTGGCGATAGTCAGGAAGGTTCGACCGGTAGGACGTTCTCGCTTGGGTAACAGCCCAATACTTTTAGCGAGCGGGTTATGGGTGCTAACTCGCGCAGGGCCTGCTGCACCTCTTCTGAACGCAAGTTGCCCTGGAAATCGATATAAAACATCTCTTCCCATGGGTTGCCGTTAATAGGGCGTGACTCCAGTTTACTCATCACTAAATTATGCTGTCGCAGAACCAGCAACGCCTCTACCAGCGCGCCAGCCTGTTGCCCTGTCGCCATAATCAAGGTGGTTTTGGCCGGCACCTGCAGCGTAACCTCAATGGGCTTGCGCGCCAGGATAACAAAGCGGGTGATGTTTTGTTGCTGGTTAGCCAGGTTGCGCTCCAGCACCTGCAGGCCATACAGCTCGCCGCCCGCCTGGCTGCCCAGCGCGGCAACCTTCGGTGATTTCAACGCCGCGACCTGCTCCATTGCGGCAGCGGTGCTCTCGGTATATTCAATTTTCCAGTGCGGATAGCGGTGGATAAATTCGCTGCACTGTTGGAAAGGCTGAGGGTGGCTGTAGACGGTTTCTATCTGCTGTAAATCGGTGCTGCCGGTGACCAGCACGCAGTGGTCAATGGGGAGCGTCATCTCGCCAACCAGCGAAAGGCTGGTCTGCTGCAGCAGATCGTAAACCTCATTGATCGAGCCGGAACTGGTATTTTCGATCGGCAATACGGCGTAATCAGCCTGGCCGGTTTCCACCTGTTGAAATATGTCGCGGAAGTTCAGACAGCCGCACTCAATAAAAGTGTCAAAGTGGCGAGCGGCATAGTTACGTGAAGCAAGGTGTGAGTAAGAACCTTTTGGACCGAGAAAGGCGATACGTGCTGACTGGGCGCTGATTTGGTTCAGGTGCTTTTGCAGCAGCGCCTGCTGCGTGAGGACAGAATCTTCGATAATCAGCTGAAAAAGGCGGGTGATATAATGTGCATCAAGCTGATGGGCTTTGCCCAACGTGACCAAATGTTCCAGCAGATCGCGCTCGCGGTCGATGTCACGTACGGGACGGTGCGTGGCCATTTTTGCCTTTGCAACCTCAACCGCAAGCGCCCGGCGGTTAGCCAGTAAGCTCAACAGTTGTTCATCCAGCGCGCTGATTTTTTCGCGCAGGCCCAGCAGGGGATTTTCGGGGTTCATAGGGCTACCTGTCAGATATTCATAAAAAAAAAGCCTCCCGTTTGGGAGGCCTTGTTGTTCGTCTTCGTATTCTTTCTGCTACGACGAATCGCCTCCCGGTCAGCGGAAGGTAAAAAAGAAGGCGAAGAAAAACGGTAACTGTTTCATCTGAGTATCCACGATTGTCAGAAGGGTAAAGTAACCGCAGCGATTTAATCCTGTCAATAAAAAACGCGTCCGGATACGGGGACAGCAAAATACCTCAGGCAATAACGAGGGCTATGTTGCGCACGGCATCAGGTTTGGCTGATCTTCTGGTCACGGCAGATTTTGCCTGGAAGCGGGCTGAAGGGGGCAAAGCGCCTTTCGATAAGCTTTCTTTTGAAAGACATCAGTAGATAAAGGGAACAGAGACAAGCTGAAAGGGTAAACCCGGGAGCAGTGTGGCTTTCTGCGTAAACAAAAACGCGCCCGGGGGCGCGTTAGCCTCTTTTTAACTCTCTTCCTGA
>NZ_DALZCD010000262.1:0-6113 GCF_031978025.1 Erwinia sp. | reverse complement strand
GCAAAAGTCACCGTCGATAGTTCCAGCGCGGAAATATCGTCGGTGACTTTTGCTACCGGCGCGGGAAACGCAAACGCGTTTTTCACGCGCTCGTGCAGATGATGTGCGTCAATTTCATCGCCAATAAAAGCAGAGAGAATTTTGCTGCTGCGGCTGACGAAATCCATCTCCAGCATGGCGTCGATATCGGTCAGCTCAAATTCAGGCAGCTCCAGCGGAAAAAAGAGCCCCTGCTGGCTGCCCAGGCCCTGTTTAACCGCCTGTGAAAAGCTGACCTGTTCATTGTGATCTTTCAGATTGTAAAGTTTCATGCGTTATCCCAGTTTACGTGCGCCAGCCGTGTCTAAGCGGCAAATATGGACGAAGCCTTCCTCGTTTTGCAGGTAGTGCTGGCGTAGCCAGTCTGCCATGCGCTGCGCCGTATCGGTCTGATGACAGACGGCGAACAGCGTCGGACCGGAGCCGGAAATGCCGCAGGCCAGCGCGCCGATATCCTGAGCGGCCTGGCGGGCATTGGCGAAGCCCGGTAACAGTTTAGTGCGATAGGGTTCAGCAATCACGTCACGCATCAGTTTCGCAGCCAGTTCCGGCTGCTGAGTATGGCAAGCGTGAATAAACCCGCCCAGATAGCGCCCGTGCCTGATGATATCTTCTTTCCGATACTGAGCGGGCAGGATCGCGCGCGCTTCGGCGGTAGAAACCTTAATGCCCGGATAGGCCATCACCCACAGCCACTCTTTAAAGCACGGCACCGGCTGGCTGATGACCCCGTTCTCCTCCAGCATCAGCTGCAGGCCGCCGAGGAAACAGGGCGCCACGTTATCAAAATGAATGCTGCCGGAAACCCGGCCTTCCAGCTCGCCCATTAGCGTCAGCAGCGCATTGTCATCCAGCGGTTTGCCGCAGTACTCGTTCATCGCCATCAGGCCAGCCACTACCGAACAGGCGCTCGATCCCAGGCCGGAACCAATCGGCATGTTTTTTTCCAGCGTGATCGCCACCGGAACGCGTTCACCGATTGCCTCGCAAAAACGCTCCCAGCATTGCCAGACGATATTTTCCTGGGGATTAGCAGGCAGCTTGCTGACAAAACGCCCTTCGTTACGCAGGCTGAACTCGCTGGCCGCCTCCACCGTGACGCAATCGCCCAACAACGTTCCATCGACAGGCGAAACCGCTGCGCCCAGCACATCGAAGCCGACGCTAACGTTGCCAATTGAGGCCGGCGCATAGATCTTAACCATTTTTAAACTCCCAACTTCCATGACAGGGTGCGTAACAGATCGGCAAACACGCCTGCGGCGGTCACATCGTTACCGGCCCCGTAACCGCGCAGCACCAGCGGTATTGGCTGATAATAGCGGCTGTAAAACGCTAACGCGTTTTCGCCATTTTTAACTTTATAAAGCGGATCGTTACCGTCAACGGCATCAATTCTCACGCGACAGCGGCCCCCCTCTTCAATAACACCGACAAAGCGTAACACTTTGCCTTCGTCGGCTGCGCGGCGCACGCGAACGGCAAAATCATTGTCCAGCTCCGGCAGACGTTCCATAAAAGTGTCTACATCCAGCGCGTTAAACGCTTCCGGCAGCACGGCTTCAATATCAATATCGCTCAGCTCCAGCTGATAGCCCGCTTCACGTGCCAAAATCAATAATTTGCGTGCCACGTCCAGCCCGGAAAGATCGTCACGCGGATCCGGCTCGGTAAAGCCCAGCTCACGAGCCGTACGGGTCGCCTCCGACAGCGAGACGCCTTCGTCCAGCCGGCCGAAAATATAAGACAGCGAACCGGACAGGATGCCGGAAAATCGCAGCAACTCATCACCGGCATTGAGCAGGTTTTGCAGGTTTTCAATCACCGGCAGGCCCGCGCCTACGTTGGTATCGTACAGGAACTTGCGGCGTGATTTGGCCGCTGCCGCGCGCATCTGCTGATAGTACTGCCAGGAAGAGGTATTGGCTTTTTTGTTCGGCGTGACGACATGAAAACCATCGGCCAGAAAATCCGCATACTGATCGGCCACGGCCTGGCTGGAGGTACAATCGACAATCACCGGGTTAAGCAGATGATACTCCTTAACCAGGCGGTTCAGACGCGCCAGGTTAAAAGGCTCTTTAGCCTCCTGTAGCGCGGCCTGCCAGTTATCCAGCGGAATGCCATGTACGTTGGTCAACAGCGCTTTGGAATTGGCAATACCGCAGACGCGCAGATCGATATGCTTGTTCTTCAGCCAGCTCTGCTGGCGAGAAAGCTGCTCAATTAAGGCCGCGCCGACGCCGCCGATACCGATCACAAACACTTCGATAACCTGATCTGTGGCAAACAGCATCTGGTGCACTACGCGTACGCCGGTGGTGGCATCGTCATTGTCTACCACTACGGAGATAGAACGTTCTGAAGACCCCTGTGCGATAGCGACAATATTGATATTGGCCCGCGCCAGCGCCGAAAAGAACTTCGCAGAGAGGCCACGCAGCGTGCGCATCCCGTCCCCCACGACCGAGATCACGGCCAGGTTTTCCATCACGTCCAATGGCTCCAGCAGGCCGTCTTTCAGCTCCAGGAAAAATTCGTCTTCCAGCACGCGACGGGCGCGGAGTTGATCGCTTTGCGGCACGCAGAAGCTGATGCTGTATTCGGAAGAGGACTGAGTAATCAGCACCACAGAAATACCGCTGCGGGACATGGCGGCAAAGACGCGAGCGGCCATGCCGACCATGCCTTTCATGCCAGGCCCGGAGACGTTAAACATCGCCATATTATTCAGGTTGGTAATGCCTTTTACCGGATTATCGTCGCTGGCGCTGTCGCCACCAATTAGCGTGCCGGGCGCCTGAGGGTTGGCGGTATTTTTAATCAGGCAGGGAATCTGAAACTGGGCGATAGGCGTGATGGTGCGCGGATGAAGCACCTTAGCACCAAAATAGGAGAGCTCCATCGCCTCCTGATAGGACATGGTTTTCAACAGGCGGGCATCCGGCACCTGACGCGGATCGCAGGTATAAACGCCATCGACATCGGTCCAGATTTCGCAACAGTCGGCGCGCAGACAGGCAGCCAGGACGGCGGCGGAATAGTCGGAGCCGTTGCGGCCCAGCACCACCAGCTCGCCCTTCTCGTTTCCGGCGGTGAAGCCCGCCATCAGGATCATATTTTCTGCAGGAATTTGAGCGGCAGCAATACGGCGAGTGGATTCAGGAATATCCACGGTGGACTCAAGATAATGGCCTACCGCCAGCAGCTTTTCGACGGGATCGATCACGCTGACGCCGTAGCCACGGGCCTGGAGTAACCCCTCCATGATAGCGATAGAGAGCTTCTCGCCCCGACAGATAATGGCGGCGTTGACGCTGTCCGGACACTGACCGAGCAGGCCGATGCCGTGCAGCACCTGCTTCAACTGGGCAAACTCAGCATCCACACCCTCTTTCAGACGGGCGTAGGGGAAGTTTGGCTCCGCTTCCGCCAGCCCTTGCAGCAGTGCATCAAAGATGGCTTCGGCATCAAGCAGGTTTACCTGCGCATCCTGGCCGCTAATGGTTTTTTCAATCATTGCCACCAGATGGTTGGTGATTTTAGCTGGCGCGGACAATACGGTAGCGACCTGCCCCTGCTTAGCATTGCTCTCCAGAATATCCGCCACGCGTAAAAACCGTTCCGCGTTGGCGACTGAGGTCCCACCGAATTTCAGCACTCGCATAATCATCTCCTGAATTTTGCCGAAAAAAAAGCCCGCACTGTTTAGGGTGCGGGCTTTTTTTTATTTTTTCCTGTATGCGTCAGCCCGCACCGTTACCTGTGGTAATGGTGGTGGTAATAATGATTGTTGTCATCAGGCTGTAAGTACGCATTTTAGATTTTACTGTCTGTCTCGAATTTGTCCGCTTTCAGAAGTAAAGCAAAGCCCTTGCTAAGTCAATTTTTTTATCCGCGGGCGCTAAACCGTCGACGAAACGCCTGCCGGGGATTTGGCCCGAAAACAGATCTTAATCAGGGCGAAAGCCGCTTATTCTTAGCATGACTTCCTACAGATAAGGCCTCAGCCAGTTTTTTTATCTATAAGGTTTTTTTCTATGTCGTGCAGCAACCGGTGCAGCATAGCGGTATCCCGCTGTTGCAGCGTGCCCAGACGCTGATCCAGCCAGTCAACCATCTTGCTATCATCACTGACCTCCAGCCGCTCAATCAGCTGGCTGAGCCGCTGGCGCAGTGCTTTGAGCTGCTGTCCATCTGCGGAAACGGCCGGCGCGGCGCTGACCTGACGCAGTGCAGAAAGTTGATAACAGTAAACCATTACCGCCTGCCCCAGATTAAGCGAAGGGTAGTCTGCCGCCATAGGAATGCCGGTCAGCAGATCGACCCGATCGATTTCTTCGTTCGTCAGCCCCGTATCCTCACGCCCAAACACCAGCGCGGCGCTACCGATCCACTGTTGTTTTTCCATCAGCTGGCTTTCTACCTGCTGCGGCGTGGCGTAGTAGCGGAATTTCGCCCGGCTTCGTGCGGTTGTGGCGATACTAAAATCGATATCCTCCAGCGCCGCAGCAAGCGAAGGCCAGTGCGTGGCCTGTTCCAGGATCTCACCCGCGCCATGCGCCACTCGCCGGGCGCCAGGTTCCAGATGCGCCTGGCTATTAACGATACGTAATTCATCAAATCCCATGGTTTTCATGGCGCGGGCTGCCGCCCCGACATTTTCAGGTCGTGCCGGTGAAACCAGTATCAGGGGGAAACGCATAAGAGCCTTCTTAAGTTCAGTGTGGAGATATTCTGACCTTTCCCGTGGCTTAAGATGGACAGGAAACGTCTGCTATCATTTTAACAAATCAACAACATACTGGTGACGAATATGACCAGCCATAATTGTAAGCTACGCCATTTTTCCGCTCATTGTAGCGATAAAAACATTTATCTGACGATAATCTTATGTACTTCAGGTAATTAAGAATTGTTAAAATTTAGCTATACTCTTTTAAGGAAAAGCGGTGTGTTTTTTCACCACCACATGGCAAGTAGCCAGCTAAATCGCCCTTTGGCGGGGCGTTTTTCAACGGCACCTCAACGTGCTACAATTGGATTGATATAAGTCAATTAAGCTTTATTTATTGGCTGTTGGTCGTGGCTTGTGCTGTTATGTTGCTGTTAATGAGGTTAGGATATACGCCATTTTTGACCTTGCCGAGACAGGAAACGCCCCCTTTTTAACGGGTGTTTTCCGGTCCATGAATGGCTTGTGAACATATTCCGTACAGCCCGCGTTACGCGTCAACTGGCGCCTGCGTATTATCCATACGGTAACCGCTGTATGCCCCATATCGTTTTTTGGCAATTTTAGGTAGCGAACACATGCAGACCCCGCACATACTTATCGTTGAAGACGAATTAGTTACTCGCAATACTCTCAAAAGTATTTTTGAGGCCGAAGGCTACATGGTTTATGAAGCTACGGACGGCGCAGAAATGCATCAGGTGTTGACAGAGAACGACGTCAACCTGGTAATCATGGATATAAACCTTCCCGGCAAAAATGGCCTACTGTTGGCGCGTGAATTGCGCGAACAGGCTAATGTGGCGCTGATGTTCCTGACCGGCAGGGACAACGAAGTCGACAAAATTCTCGGTCTTGAAATCGGGGCGGACGACTATATCACCAAGCCATTTAACCCGCGTGAGCTCACTATCCGTGCTCGTAACCTGCTGTCGCGCACCATGAATCTGGCGCCGCACAGCGAAGAGCGCAAGCTGGTTGAAAGCTATCGCTTTAACGGATGGGAGCTGGATATCAATAGCCGCTCACTGATCGGCCCTCAGGGCGAGCAGTACAAGCTGCCGCGCAGCGAATTCCGCGCCATGCTGCACTTCTGTGAAAACCCAGGCAAAATCCAGACTCGCGCCGATCTGCTGAAAAAAATGACCGGTCGCGAACTGAAGCCGCACGATCGCACTGTAGATGTCACCATTCGCCGTATTCGTAAGCATTTTGAGTCTACGCCGGACACGCCGGAAATCATCGCTACTATCCATGGCGAAGGTTACCGTTTCTGCGGCGACCTGCAGGAGTAAGCCGGTGTGGCGTTGAGGGGCCGTTTTAGCGGCCCCCTCACGTT
>NZ_DALZCD010000261.1:0-6162 GCF_031978025.1 Erwinia sp. | reverse complement strand
TGCCGCCGCCCCAGTGCATCTGCGTCACGGTTCGGTTGCGAAAAAGCGCGGCGCGATGGGCGATTTCTACGGCTAAGGCTGCCAGATAGTCGTCAGCTTTATGCTGATGGCGGGTAACCACTTTATTACAGCCGCAGAAATAGCAAAGGCGATGGCAAAAAGGAATATGAATATAAAGTGACAGGGAGCGAGCGGCAGTACGTTGGCTGGCACGGACAAAATCGGCCTCACGATAACGCTCGCTGAACTCCAGCGCGGTAGGATAAGAAGTGTAACGGGGACCCGAAATATTATATTTTTGCAGCAGGATGGGATCCCACTCAATTGTCTGCGTCACGATATTCTCTCCTGCGTTGGCGTGTCGACCGTCGCGGAGGCGCTGTCGGCAGGACGGTCGGTCTGCGTAGCCGGGTTTTCAACCGGGACAGACGCCGTAGTTTACCCAACATCCACAGCAGGCAGCAGAAGAGAATCAGCAGGTAAATTGATCCAGGCCAAATCATTGGCAGAGAAACCTTATGCAGAGACGGCACCCATGGGTGCCGCTCTTTAAGTAGATCCGAGAAGCGTCGCCGGGATCAGTTGCCGCCTTTAAGCAGACGGTACATATCCTCTTCGGCTTCTTCATCTTCCACATCATTGTCCAGGGCAATGCCAAGCTGTTCCATCAGCGTATCGATGCGATCCAGTGTTTGATCAAGCCACGCCTGTTCTTCCGCCTTCAGCGTCTCGCCATTTTCCAGGCGATCCAGCAGCGTATCCAGCCGCTCGTCGTTTTCAAGCTTCGCCAGCTCTTCTTCCGGCGTTAAACGCGGCTTATTCTCTTCGGCTTTTTTAACCGGCTTGGTTTTCTTCGCGGGCTGTGCAGCCGCAGCAGCGCCCAGCGCTACCGGCGTTTTACTGCCAATACGAGGATCTTTTTCTTTAGCATTTTCGCCGTTTTTCTTTGTTGCCGCGACAGGGTTAGCACGACTACCGGAGGCGTTGCCGCGATGTTTTTTATCGCGTTTGCGATCGCGCGCTTCCGTATTGACTTCATCGCGCGTTTTACGCTTCGCTTTTGCCGCTGGTTTCTTCTGCGAATCGCGTACAGGTTGCTTCATGGTTTCTGCTCTCAGACTGTTTATCTTCAGTATAGAATTGCGGCGGAATCTAGCAGAAAGCAGACAAAGAAAAAAGGCGCCAGGTCACCCTGTCGCCTTTTTTCGCACCTTCCGCAGAAGGACTGACTAAGTCAGCATCCTTTTTAGCACCCAACTTCCCGGTTTTCCCTTGCCATGCCGTCCTCCGTGGACGCAGTCCTTTCCCTTCAGATGAGTCGTTCCCCGACACTTTCCTTCCCTGCTCGGTACCTTCCTGGTATCCCCCTGAGCGCTTCATCCTGAAGTGAGCCGTCCTGGCTCTGACAACAAATGTAGACTATATAGAGAAACTCACAAGGTCAGCTGCAAAAAAATTTATTAATATCTGGCCTTAAAATATTAACCATTTGATTTTTAATAACTTAATATTTCATAACCGGAAAAAAAAGGAAAAGTTCTGGCAAAAAATATAGCCAATCTCTTACAAACCTGCCGGCGCGCTGCGCGGGGCTGGGCGCTTTTAATCCATACAGGGTATACTCTGCGCAATTGTTCTTATTATCTGGAGTTTCTATTTTGTCTGGCTGGAATTATCACCTTACCCACTTTGTCACCAGCGCGCCTGACATCCGCCACCTTCCAGCCGATATCGGTATCGAAGTTGCGTTTGCGGGTCGCTCTAATGCCGGCAAATCCAGCGCGCTGAATACGCTAACCAATCAGAAAAGCCTGGCCCGTACCAGTAAGACCCCTGGCCGTACTCAGCTGATCAACCTGTTTCAGGTCACCGAAGGTTATCGTCTGGTGGATTTGCCGGGCTATGGCTATGCCGAAGTGCCGGAAGAGATGAAGCTGAAATGGCAGCGATCGCTGGCAGAATATCTACAGATGCGCCACTGTCTGAAAGGGCTGGTAGTACTGATGGATATCCGTCATCCGCTAAAAGATTTGGATCGGCAGATGATTGAGTGGGCGGTACAAAGCGGTATTCAGGTGCTGGTGCTGCTGACCAAGGCGGACAAACTGGCTTCCGGCGCACGTAAAGCGCAGCTAAACCTGGTACGCGAAGCGGCTAAAGGTTTTGTCGGCGACGTACAGGTAGAAGTTTTCTCTTCGCTTAAGAAGCTGGGCGTCGATAAATTACGCCTGAAGCTGGACAGCTGGTTCAGCGAAATCCCACCTTCTACCGAAGAAACGTTACCGGAAGCCTGATATTCGGCTGGCGACGCACAATAAAAAACGCCCCAGTCATAACGACTGGGGCGGCTAATATTCAGCCAAATCCGGTTACGCGAAGTAAACGGTTTGAAAGATAGAACATCTTACCTCTGTACCCTACGCCTTCAACTCTACATGATTTTTTCAGGCCTCAAAAGGGTTTTTTACCGCTTCGTTTCATGAAATACCCTTTTTTATCTAATACAGTTCACATAAAAATAGTTTTCAGGTAGCGAACCAGACAAAAAAATGTTTGAGCGATAACAGCTTAGGCCTGCCGTCTTGCAGGGGTTTCAGCGGGTATTGAGGGTTAATATTGGTAAAATAAGGCGCTTTTTGCCGCTGCCTTAAATAAGGCCGGACCGAAGTCTGGCCTGAGATTAGTGCGCCTCGTCCCAGTTATGTCCCACACCGACATCGACACGTAGCGGCACGTCCAGCTGCATGCTGTTTTCCATCAACTCACGGATTTTTACCGTCGCCGCCTCGATTTCCGTGGTTTTGACTTCAAACACCAGTTCATCGTGTACCTGCATAATCATCTTCACGTCAGGTTTAGCCTGCGGCGTCAGCCAGCCGTCTACAGCAATCATGGCCTTCTTGATGATATCAGCAGCCGTGCCCTGCATCGGCGCGTTGATTGCCGCTCGTTCGGCCGCTTTGCGGCGCATTGAATTGCTGGCTTTGATATCCGGCAGATAAAGCCGACGGCCATCCAGCGTGGAAACATAGCCTTTTTCCGCCGCCTGCTGGCGCGTGCTTTCCATATATTCGAGCACGCCAGGATAGCGTTCAAAATAGAGGTCCATGTATTTTCTTGCTTCGCCCGCGCCGATATTAAGCTGACGTGACAAACCGAAAGCGCTCATGCCGTAAATCAGGCCAAAGTTGATGGCTTTTGCGCTACGGCGCTGCTCGTTCGTCACCTTATCCAGCGCCATGCCAAATACTTCAGCCGCCGTGGCACGGTGAATATCCTCACCAGCAGAGAATGCACTCAGCAGCCCTTTGTCCTGAGAAAGATGCGCCATGATGCGCAGCTCGATTTGTGAGTAGTCCGCCGCCAGGATCTGATGGCCCTCAGAAGCAATAAAGGCCTGACGAATACGTCGCCCTTCCTCATTGCGTACCGGAATGTTTTGCAGGTTAGGATCGGTAGAAGACAGACGTCCTGTCGCCGTTACCGCCTGATGGTAAGAAGTGTGCACACGTCCGGTCAGCGGATTAATCATCACCGGCAGTTTATCGGTGTAGGTTGATTTCAGCTTGGAAAGGCCGCGGTGCTCCAGGATGACTTTTGGCAGTGGATAATCCAGTGCCAGTTCGGCCAGCACTTCTTCGCTGGTAGACGGCGCGCCGCCAGGCGTTTTTTTGGTTGGCTTAATCCCCTGCTTTTCGAACAGAATAGTTTGCAGCTGTTTGGGAGAGGAAAGATTAAAGGGTTCGCCCGCCAGCTCGTGTGCTTTTTGTTCCAGCTCTGCCAGCCGCAGGGTCAGCTCCTGAGAATGCTTTGCCAGGATAGCCTGATCGATAAGCACGCCATTGCGTTCAATGCGGGATATCACCGTCACCAGTGGCATTTCGATATCTTCAAATACCGCTTTAGGCCCCTGTTCTTTTTCCAGTTCTGACCACATTTTCAGATGCAGTTGCAGCGTGACATCGGCATCTTCCGCCGCATAATGCGCTGCCTGTTCCAATGCTATTTGATTAAACGTCAGCTGTTTTTTGCCCTTTCCGGCAATTTCTTCAAAAGTCACCGTTTTGTGGTTCAACCACCGTGAAGCCAGCGTGTCCATATCGTGTCGGCCTACCACGCTGTTCAGCGCGTAAGATTCCAGCATGGTATCGAATTTAATGCCCCGCAGTTCAATACCGTAATTGTTCAGGACACCGCGATCGTACTTCAGGTTTTGGCCAACCTTAAACTGCTTTTTATCTTCCAGTAGCGGTTTCAGGCGCGCCAGCACCTCTTTACGATCGAGCTGTGTAGGCGCATCGAGATAGTCGTGAGCGACCGGCAGATAGGCGGCCTCGCCTGGTGCGACAGCAAAGGCGATACCGACGATATTGGCGCTTAATGTGTCCAGCGAGTCGGTTTCCAGATCGAAAGCGAACAGGTCGCTTGCCTGTAACTTTTGCAGCCAGTCGGCAAAGGTCGCCTCGTCAAGGATAGTGACGTAGCCGTCCGTCGCGAGAATGCTGGTAGCTTCAGGCTGCGGGCTTTCGGGCTGGTCCGCCAGGGCTTTCTGCCCGGCCGCTCCGCTCTTTTTACCTTGTAGCCATTTACCTTCTTCCAGATCGGTTATCCAGCGTTTGAATTCATAGCGACGGAATAGCGCCGCCAGTTCTTCTACGGCAGGTTCGCTAACGGTTAGTTCTTCACAGCCTGCGTCAAGCGGCACGTCAGTTTTGATGGTCGCCAGCTGGTAAGAAAGGAAGGCAACCTCTCTGTTTTGCTCCAGTTTCGCGGCCATGGTTTTGGCACCGCGGAAGGAGAGCCCGCTGACCTTATCCAGGTTTTCATAGATCTCGTTAATACCGCCGAGCCCCTGTAACAGCGCCTGCGCCGTTTTCTCGCCAACGCCAGGTACACCTGGAATGTTGTCCGACGAGTCGCCCATTAGCGCCAGAAAATCGATGATCAACGAAGGTGGAATGCCGTATTTATCCACTACCTCATCCGGCCCGAGAATCGCGTTGTTCATGGTGTTGATTAGCGTGATATTGGGCGTGACCAGCTGCGCCATATCTTTGTCGCCGGTGCTGATTAAAACGGGAATGCCCTTTTTATCGGCTTCCAGCGCCAGGGTACCGATAACGTCATCGGCTTCCACGCCCGATACCGCTAATAACGGCAGCCCCATCGCTCTGACCATATTATGCAGAGGTTCAATCTGCGCACGCAGATCGTCCGGCATAGGGGGACGATGAGATTTGTAGTGCTCGAAAAGTTCATCACGAAACGTTTTGCCCTTAGCATCGAAAACGACCGCAACATGGCTGGGTTTATATTGCAGCAGCAGGCTGCGCAACATATTCAGCACGCCGTACATGGCGCCGGTCGGGTCGCCCGCGCTGTTGGTCAACGGAGGAAACGCATGATATGCGCGATACAGATAGGACGAACCGTCTACCAGAATAAGCGGGTTTTCTGCAATTTGTGCCATAGGATTGTCACATTCCGGGTAAATTTCACAATAGGGTAAGGATGCCACAGCTATGCAGGAAACATGAAATATCTCCGGGCGAGACACGTTTGTTTTGCGGCCAGCTTCGCAGCGGCTTCCTGTGGATAACTTTGTGTGTAAATTTCATAACATATTAATACGGCTGGCCCTGCCGACCGACTTAATTATTTAATTTAATCATTTTCAATGAGTTAAATATCCCTGCATTAAGGATCCTTACTCAAAGGTAATTTGCATTAATGTGGATATAAATTATTGGCCAACCGATCCAGCGGATCTTTGGTCAGGAAAAGCGATCGAGAGAATGTTGGTTTAATGAGGAAACAAAAGCGCGGTACAGACGACGCAGCGACGTTGAAGTCATCGCTGCGTCAAAACAGGGCTTACTTCTGGGTCAGCAGGAATTTTACCACGTTAGCGTATTGCTGCGAGTAGTTATCCATTGAGCTGGTATCCAGGCCACCATTATTAACCATGTATTTGCCGTTAACAAACATGGCAGGCACGCCGCGCAGATCGACATCAACGGCCGCTTTTTCCTGCTGTGCTACCAGTGATTTCACTACAAAGCTGTTCCAGGCCGCATCATACTCTTCCGGTTTAATGCCGGCAGCCTTTACAAAGGTCGCTTTCAGGCTGGCCGGATCGGTAATGGTCTGGGTTTTCTGGAT
>NZ_DALZCD010000260.1:0-6171 GCF_031978025.1 Erwinia sp. | reverse complement strand
CCGGAAGGGCCACACACCACCACCACTTCGCCTTTTTTAACTTCGGTAGAGCAGTCGGTCAGCACCTGAAAGTGACCATACCACTTAGAAACGTTTTTCAGGGTAATCATTTAAACTGTCCTTTTTTTCTTCAGATAGCTGACTAAAAGCGAAGCGCTAAGGCTGATAACAAAGTAAACCGCGCCGGCAAACAGCACCATTTCAATCTCGGTACCGTTATTAATGCCGATCGTATCGGCGGTGCGGAAGAAGTCGGCCAGGCTGAGGACATAAACCAGCGAGGTATCCTGAAACAGTACAATGCCCTGAGTCAGCAGCAGCGGTACCATGGCACGAAACGCCTGCGGCAGGATAATGAGCTGCATCGCCTGCCATTGTGTCATCCCTAGCGCCAGCGCGGCGTTGCCCTGGCCGTGCGCGATACTCAAAATACCGGCGCGGATAATTTCTGAATAATAGGCGGCTTCAAACAGGGCGAAGGCCACCATCGCTGAAATCAGGCGAATATCGGTTTTTGGCGAGATCCCCAAAACCTGCTGCAAAAAGCTGGGCACCACCAGATAAAACCAGAGCAGCACCATGACCAGCGGGACGGAGCGGAACAGGTTGACGTACAGTTTGGCAAACCAGCTGACGGGCCTGAAGCTCGACAGCCGCATGACGGCCAGCAGCGTCCCCCAAATAATGCCGAAAACCACGGCGATAGCGGTGATTTTCAGCGTAATAATCATGCCGTTAATCAGGTAGGGCAGGTTAGGAGCAATTGTGCTCCAGTCAAATTCGTACATTATTTGCCTCCCATGCCGCCGGGCAGACGCACTTTGCGTTCGACCAGGCTCATCAGCAGCATGATTACAACGTTAATGGCGATGTAGGCCACGGTGATTGCGGTAAAGGATTCATAAGCGTGCGCCGAGTAATCCAGCAGCTTACCCGCCTGCGCGGCCATATCCACCAGTCCGATGGTCGAGGCGATAGCGGAGTTTTTTACCAGATTGAGCATTTCTGACGTCATCGGCGGCACAATAACCCTGTAGGCATTGGGCAGCAGCACATAACGATAGGTTTGCGGCAGCGTCAGACCCATTGCCAGACCGGCATTTTTTTGGCCGCGCGGCAGTGACTGAATGGCGGCACGTACCTGTTCGCAGACGCGAGCGGCGGTGAACAGACCCAGGCAGAAGACCGAGCAGAGGAAAAATTGAATGTTCGGATCCAGCTCGGATTTAAACCACATGCCGATGCTTTCCGGCAGCAGTTCCGGTACCACCAGATACCAGATAAAAAACTGGACTATCAACGGCACGTTGCGGAACAGCTCTACGTAGCATGTGCCGATGGCAGATAACCCACGGTGGGGCACGGTACGTAAAATACCGAACAGCGAACCGACGAAGAAAGCGATGATCCAGGCACAGACGGAGACGGCAATGGTGACCTGAAAACCGGACCACAGCCACCCCAAATAGGTGGTATTTCCGAAAGGGGCCTGCTGTAGAAAAATGCCCCAGTTCCAATCAATTGACATAAGTCACTCCGGTAGAAAAAAGGGTAGCAGCGCTACCCTGAAGATTGGTGAGGGGCATGTTTGCCGCGGGGAACGACCACGGCAAACGTCGGCCTGGCTGTCGGTTGTTGGCACCGAGCTTTTCAGGCCGCTGTCTGTCCTTGCCCATATTCAACAATCAAAGGCGGCAGGCCGCCCTTATTTTTGTTATTAATTCAGCGCCTTGTCGTTCGGTGTTTTGAACGTGGCTTTCATATCGTCAGAAAGCGCGAAGTTCATATTCAGATTCTTAGGCGGAATAGGCTGGGTAAACCACTTGTCGAACCATTTTGTCGCTTCGCCAGAAGTCTGCGCTTTAGCGATGGTTTCATCCATAAGCTGTTTAAACGTGGTATCGCCTTTGCGCAGCATACAGCCGTACGCTTCTTTTGACTGCGGTGTGCCTACGATCTCCCAGTTATCCGGTTTTTTGGCCTTGGCGCGTTCGCCTGCCAGCAGCGCATCGTCCATCATAAACGCCACGGCGCGACCGCTTTCCAGCGTACGGAACGAGTCACCGTGATCTTTAGCGCTGATAATGCGCATCTCCATCTTCTTCTCGTCATTCAGCTTGTGCAGCAGAATTTCAGAAGTGGTGCCGGAAGTGACCACCACAGTTTTGCCTTTCAAATCCGAGAAGTCTTTAATCGGGCTGCCTTTTTTCACCAGCAGACGCGTGCCGATAACAAAAATGGTGTCAGAGAAGGCAGCCTGTTGCTGACGCTCTACGTTGTTGGTGGTAGAACCACACTCAAAATCGTAAGTGCCGTTTTGCAACAGGGGAATGCGGTTTTGCGAGGTGACCGGCAGCATTTTTACCTGCAGATCGGGCTTGTTAAGTTTGGCTTTGATCGCCGCCACGATGGCGTTGGAGTAGTCCTGCGAATAGCCCACCACTTTTTGCTGGTTGTCGTAGTAGGAAAAAGGAACGGAAGACTCACGATGACCGACGACGATAACGCCATTTTTGGCAATTTTGTCCAGCGTATTTTGCGGTGCATCAGCTGCGTGAACCACGGCGGACGACAGGCCGGCCAGTGTCAGCAGGCACAGCCCAGTTTTCCGAAATTTCATCTCCAACTCCTTCGTTGTAAAGCGCCATAACGGTGCGCTGATTGTGATGAGGGGTTTGTAACCGCTTATTGTTGTATTTTCAGCGCCAGGGCTGCGCCGGATAGCCTTAACATAGCTGAATGTTAACGGTATGAAACAATAAAGTTTCGGTTTTGCGAAGTACGCCGCACCAAAATAAAGCATTCCCTGTGCTGCTGCCCGTTGGTGGGGCAAAGGATGAACCGTTAGGGTGCGCTACCGGCTGGCTGGTCGCGGTCTTCGACATTTTCAGCATAGTCAGGAAATATTTTGCAATCGCCATGCCATATTTGCGGTATGGCCTGGATGCAGGGGCGTTTTTAAGCAGGGAAGGGGCGGAGCAATGAAAAAATAGAATACAAGAGGACGAAAAATAAAGCGCAGGGAATCGGTCATCTTCCCTGCGCTTTGGCTATCAGCTTCTGTTGCGTCGCGCCATAAACAAGGCGGCCGCAGCGAACAGCGCCGTCGCTATCCATACCGTCCAGTTGCCGAAACGAGCGTATGGAGTCAGCCCCCGGGTTGGTGTGACAGCGGCAGCCAGAACATCCGGAACGAATTGCGGGATCATTTCTTCCGCTCTGCCATCTGCATCAATCACCGCAGTCACGCCGTTGTTGGTATCACGCAGGAGCGGACGACCCAGCTCCAGTGCACGCATACGCGCCATCTGGAAATGCTGCCACGGTCCAATGGAATGACCGAACCAGGCATCGTTGGAAATCGTCAGCAGAAAATCGGTATCGGGACGGAAATTATCCCGCAGCTGCTGGCCCAGTACGATTTCGTAGCAGATTGCCGCCGTCAGCTTATAGCCGCCAGCCTGCAGCTGCGGCTGGCGATAGGCCCCCCGGCTGAACGAAGACATGGGCAGATCGAAAAACGGTGCCAGTGGACGCAGCAGCGCGGCCATTGGCACAAACTCACCAAAAGGCACAAGGTGATTTTTCTGGTAACGACTGCCGCTTTCATAGTCATAGGGCTGCTTATCGCCAAGCACGACAATGGAGTTGTAATCGTGATAGCGATTGTTTTCCAATCGTGAATCAACAATACCGGTAATCAGGCTGCTGCCCTGAGCACGCAGCTCGCGATCGACAGTTTGCAGAAAAGGCTGCTGGTTAGTTTCCAGATCGGGAATAGCCGATTCCGGCCAGATAATCAGCGATGCCTTATTCACATAAGGACGCGTCAGCGACGTATAGGTTTTCAGCGTATTAATAAGTTGGTCAGGCGCCCATTTGAGCGATTGCGGAATATTGCCCTGAACCAGCGCGATATTAACCATTCGTTCAGGCTGGGGCTGATACCAGCTAATCATGCGCAGCGGCCAGGGCAGCAGTAGCAGCGCCAGCGCGCCGACGGCCGCTATCCACTGACGTTTTACCGCAGCAAAGACCGCCAGCCCGGCCACGATGGTCAGCACAAAGGTGATGCCCTCCACGCCGGTTATCGGTCCCAGCCCTTTTAACGGCCCGTCAATCTGGCTATAGCCAAATTGCAGCCACGGGAAGCCAGTAAGCACCCAACCGCGCAGAAACTCGGTAATCTGCCACAGCACGGGCGCGGCCAGCGCCAGCCGCGTCAGCGAGGTTTTAGGGAACAGCCGGTTCAGCAACGCCGCAAACAGCATGGGGTAGAGCGCAAGATAAGCCGCCAGCAAGATCACCAGAAAAACGTTGACCGGACCCGGCATGCCGCCAAAGGTGGCGATGCTGACGTAAACCCAGTTAACGCCGCTGCCAAACAGGCCAAAGCCCCAGACGAAACCGATGGCAGTCGCCTGACGCGTCGAACGGTTAAGCGTCAGCGCCAGCAGGCCGCAAAGCGAAACCAGCGCGGCGGGCCAGACATAGTAAGGCGAAAACGCCAGGGTGCCAGCGGCACCCGTCAGCAGCGCTAAAAGCAGGCGAACCCGCTGGCGCTGGTATAAAGAGGCAATAGCCATAGGGAAATTATTCTTCCAGTATCGGTTGCGTCGCGTTTTCCGGAATTTTGACGTGAACCTGAATAATACGGCGACTGTCGGCCATAGCGACTTTGAACTGATAGCCTTCAATCTCAATGCTCTCGCCGCGAGCCGGCAGGTGACCGAACGCCTGCATAACCAGCCCACCGATCGTATCGACTTCTTCGTCGCTGAAGTGCGTTTCAAAGACTTCATTGAAATCTTCGATCGGCGTCAGGGCACGGATAGTGTAGGTATGGCGGCTCAGCTGACGGATATCACGATCTTCTTCGTCATCATATTCGTCTTCAATTTCGCCAACGATCAGTTCCAGAATATCTTCGATAGTGACCAGGCCAGACACGCCGCCAAACTCGTCAATGACGATCGCCATGTGGTAGCGCTGGGAGCGAAACTCTTTCAGCATACGATCGACGCGCTTGCTTTCCGGCACCACAACGGCCGGGCGCAACACTTTTTCGATGCTGAACGGAGTCGATTCGCTGCTCATAAACGGCAGCAAGTCTTTCGCCATCAGAATGCCTTCAACGTGATCCTTATCTTCGCTGATAACCGGAAAGCGGGAGTGGGCGGATTCGATAATCGTGTCCAGACACTCGTCGAGCGACTGGTTACGCTTCAGCGTGACCATCTGCGAGCGTGGGATCATGATGTCGCGCACGCGCTGTTCAGCGATATCCATGACCCCTTCGAGCATGTCGCGGGTATCCGGGTCTATCAGCTCGTTCTGCTCGGAATCGCGGATAAGCTCCAGCAGATCGTCGCGGTTTTTAGGCTCACCGTGAAACAGCTGGTTGAGGATAAGGGTAAAAAATCCCTTTTTGCTACTGGGACTGTCGTTGTTCTGTGAATGGTCATCGCTCATGGCGTTTTTGTTTCTGTCACTCTTGCTGAGATTAAGGGTGTCCCTTCCGTCAGGGAAGGGACGCGATTTAGAACTCTTTCTCCGAAATGTACGGGTCGGCATAACCAAGAGCAAGCATTATCTCGGTCTCGATCGCCTCCATTTCTTCGGCTTCATCATCTTCGATATGATCATAACCCAGCAGATGCAGGCTGCCGTGGATGACCATATGCGCCCAGTGGGCCAGCAGCGGCTTTTCCTGCTCCGCGGCTTCCCGCTCGACCACCTGGCGACAAATAATCAAATCACCCAGCAGCGGCAGTTCAATGCCCGGCGGCGCTTCAAAAGGAAACGAAAGGACATTGGTAGGTTTATCCTTGCTGCGGTAGGTGTGATTTAGCTCGCGGCTTTCCGCCTCATCCACCAGGCGGATAGTGACTTCACTCTCCTCCTGGAACTGCGGCAGTACCGCATTCAGCCAATGCTGAAAATCGGCCTCTGCCGGTAAGCCTTCCGGCTGTTCGCATGCCAGCTGTAGATCCAGTATTACGGTACTCATTTCTGCTCCTGCGCGGCCTGCTGCAGTGCCAGTGCTTCACGTTTACGCTCTTCGGCCAGCGTGTCGCGTCGCTTCTGATCGGCGGCTTCCCAGGCTTCATAGGCGATAACCACACGGGCAACGACCGGATGGCGTACAACGTCTTCGCTGTGGAAGAAGTT
>NZ_DALZCD010000259.1:0-6194 GCF_031978025.1 Erwinia sp. | reverse complement strand
TTTTTTCGCTTTGGCGCGGGCAACAGCGGCCTCGACGGCCGCCTTACGCGGATCGACCGGCGCGGCGTCCGGCTGAACAGCCGCCTGCGGCGCGGCTTCTGTCGGTTGTGCGGCGTCACCGGCTGCCTGTGCCGCGGCTTTTTTCGCTTTGGCGCGGGCAACAGCGGCCTCGACGGCCGCCTTACGCGGATCGCCTGCCTGACGCGTAGCCGGTTCCGTCTCTGACTGTTTTTCCGCCTGGTACGCACGCGCCTGCGCTTTCCGTGCCTCGCGCTGTGCCACGGCCGTGGCGGTTTCGGCTTCCTGAGCATTTTCGTTGGAGGTCGCCTGCTGCGCTTTTACCCGCTCCAGGGCTGTCTCAACTTCGCCCCGGTCGCGCTGGCTGACGGTGCGTTTTGCCTGCTGATGGCGATTTTCACGCGCCAGCTTTTCACGTTCCAGACGGGCCTGGCGCGCTTCGAAGCGCGCTTTTGCCTGCGCGGTGCGTTCAGCTTCCAGATCGATTGCCCGAATCTCCGCCTTTTCCTGGCGGTAATATTGTACCAGCGGAATATTGCTGGGGCAGACATAGGCACAGGCACCGCACTCAATACAGTCATCAATATTGTGCTCGCGCGCCTTATCATGGTCACCACCCCGGCTGTACCAGTAAAGCTGCTGCGGGAGCAGCGCGGCCGGGCAGGCGTCCGCACAGGCGCTACAGCGAATGCAGGATTTTTCCTCTTCGGTGTTGCCCATCTCGCTGGCGGAAGGAGCCAGAATACAGTTGGTAATTTTCACCACCGGCACGTCCAGCGTCGGCAGGGTAAAGCCCATCAGCGGGCCCCCCATCACCACCATCTGGCCAGGGCCGGGGGTAAAGTCAGCCTGCTGCAGCAAATGGCTGATGGGCGTGCCGATGCGGCCCCAGACATTGCCGGGCCGTTTAACCGATTCACCGGTCAGCGTCACCACGCGCTCCGTCAGAGGCTCACCGTCAATAATGGCGCGTTTTACTGCCCAGGCGGTACCGACGTTCTGCATCAGCACCCCGATATCGGTAGAGCGGCCACCGTGCGGCACTTCCAGCCCGGTCAGGATTTTCGTGAGCTGTTTCGCCCCGCCGGAGGGATATTTGGTCGGGATCACCCGAATCTGCATATCCGTCGCGCTGCCCAGCGCTTTTTTCAACGCGGCGATCGCTTCTGGCTTGTTATCTTCTATGCCAATCAGCACGCGCTCGGCCTGCAATACCCAGCCCAGGATACGGCTGCCTTCAAGAACCTCGTCCGCACAGTCCTGCATCAGGCGATCGTCGGCGGTAATATAGGGCTCACATTCGGCCGCGTTAATAATCAGCGTTTTCACGCCGCGCAGTCCGCCTCTCAGTTTGGTGGCGGTAGGGAAACCCGCGCCGCCCAGGCCGGCTACGCCAGCCTGATGAATACGCTCAACGATGACCGTACGGTCATGCTGGCGATAATCGGCCAGCGGCGCTTTCTCAATCCAGCGATCCTCGCCGTCCGGCGTAATAAAGATGCACATTTCCGCCAGCGCGGAAGGGTGCGCCGTCATATGGGGCGCTATATTTTCAACGATGCCGGAAGTGGGCGCGTGCACCGGCAGCATCCGGCCGCGACCAAACGTCAGCGGCTGGCCGCGCAGGACTTTATCGCCCGGCTTCACCAGCATTTCGCCTTCGTGGCCGATATGCTGCTTTAGCGGAATAATAAAATGGGCAGGCAGCGGCAGCTGACGCAGCGGCGTGCGGTTGGACTGGGTTTTCATTTCCGGCGGGTGAATGCCGCCCTGAAAATCCCAAAGCTTGTCTTTTTTAAAGAGTTTGAAAAGGTTACGCATGGCTTTCCACAGAAATAACTTTGACCGGGATAGTTTGCAAATCCCACTTCCAGTTTGCCGTGGTTGTGGCGACCGGGCGCATCTCTATGCAGTCAGTCGGGCAGGGCGCGACGCAGAGATCGCAGCCCGTACAGACATCGCTCAGCACGGTGTGCATGGCGCGAGTGGCACCGACGATAGCATCCACCGGACAAGCCTGGATGCATTTGGTGCAACCGATGCAATTAGCTTCATCAATCCAGGCGACTTTGCGCGCCGGTTCACGCGCGGCTTCATCGCCCAGCGGCTGCGGCTCGACGTTAAGTAGCGCGGCCAGCTTGAGCATGGTTTGCTCCCCGCCGGGGGCGCACTTATTGATTTGCTCGCCGTTATTGCCGACCGCATCAGCATAGGGGCGGCAGCCTGGATAGCCGCACTGACCACACTGGCTTTGTGGCAATATCGCGTCGATCTGCTCAACGATAGGATCTTCTTCCACCTTAAAACGGCGTGAAGCGTAGCCCAGCAGGCCGCCAAAAATCAGGCCCAGCACGCTCAGTACCGCCACCGCAATCCACACTGCACTCATCAGAATTTCACCAGACCGCTAAAGCCCATAAATGCCAGCGCCATCAGGCCTGCGGTCACCAGCGCGATAGAGGAACCTTTAAAAGGCGCCGGCACGTCGGCCAGCACCAGCCGCTCGCGGATACCGGCAAACAGCACCATCACCAGCGAAAAGCCGACAGAGGCGCTGAAGCCGTACAGCGCGGCCTGTAAAAAGGTATGGTTAAGATTGACGCTCAGCAGCGGCACGCCCAGCACCGCGCAGTTAGTCGTGATCAGCGGCAGAAAAATGCCCAGCAGCCTGTAAAGATCGGGGCTGGTCTTGCGCACCACCATTTCAGTGAACTGCACCACGACTGCGATCACCAGGATATAAGCCATGGTGCGCAGATAAACCAGATCGAGCGGCAGCAGGATCAGGTGATTCACCAGCCATGCGCAGATCGAGGCCAGGGTGATAACGAATGTGGTGGCGAGTCCCATGCCAATCGCCGTTTCCAGTTTTTTGGAAACGCCCATAAAGGGACAGAGGCCGAGAAACTTCACCAGAACGAAGTTATTCACCAGCACTGTGCCGATAAAAAGGAGCAGGTAGTCGGTCATTTTTACGCCTGAGAAAAAATAAAAGCGGCTTATTATCGGTCATTCGACGTCTGACAACAACATCAGTACACCGCAGAGCGGAAACGACCGCACGGAGGATTAAATTCTCGTCTGTTTTTTCGACAACTTATGCGCCAGAAAGGAGGATTAAAAAAGGCAGTATAGCGGAAGGTAGGGCATCCGGAGGCTGGCGATCGGCTTATCTTGTCGGCAGGAAAGGGAACGGACAGTGCCCAGGCGAGCGGCAACAGCAGGCAGCCCGCCTTGAAACAGGTTCAGGTCGCTGAAGAGATCACAGCGCGCCAGCAGGCGGCGGAGCAGCAGACTGGAGCAGATAACAGGATCGGAACGGAAAACCTAAACGACATAATGCCAGACGGATTTTGGTACGCGCCCGAGATCGAACAAACGTCCGCCCGAAGCCAGTTCAGCACGACGATGGTCGGCGGCACGATACATATCCATAATCTCTTTATTATCGGTCAGAGAATAGTTGAGATGATCGAACAGTTTCTCCAGGGTATCCGGAGAGCTTACTTTACGAAATTTTAACAGATAGTCTTGGACTGTCATGATTGCCGTTGTGATAAGAAATGAGGAGAGTCAAGTATATGGTCACGTAAGGGGGTGTCTATAGTAGAAAATGCACATTTCCCGTAAATTCAGAATAAAGAGTAAGGTATTTCCGCATTTCCGCCCGGGTGATTGTCGACTTTAATTGTCATTTACCCCCTCATTGTTAATGAATGGTTCAAATGTTAATAACCGGATCCAACAAGATGTGTTCCCGCTCACAAAATAACGTTTTCCCTGGTCTGAGCAGGCTTCGGGCACGATGGCAGATAATGTTCCTTCATTTGTAATCGCTTTCATTAGTCAGAAAGATAAACGCTTATCTTTATTACACTTATTTAACAAAGGGTTTATCGGCCCCACGCATATTTAATCCATATTCGCTTTTTACCTGCCAATCCACGGATTTACATGCCGCGTTAATTGCTGAATTTTGTGAGCATTGTCGAAAATGTTTTTTTCTGACTGAGTCACGATTAAACGGCAATCACACCCGGATAATGACCCCCGTCAGAGGAACAGACCTATGTGGAAACGTTTACTTTTAACCACGCTTATCGGCGCGGCGCTGAGCAGTAATGCGCTGGCGGAAAACCTTACGGTTGGCTTTTCTCAGGTTGGCTCCGAGTCAGGCTGGCGAGCGGCGGAAACCAGTATGGCCAAAAGCGAAGCGCAGAAACGCGGTATTACGCTCAAGATTGCCGACGGGCAACAAAAACAGGAAAACCAAATCAAGGCGGTTCGCTCCTTTATCGCTCAGGGCGTGGATGCCATTTTTATCGCGCCAGTCGTCCAGACCGGATGGGAGCCGGTGCTTGAAGAAGCTAAAGACGCCAAAATCCCGGTTTTCCTGCTGGATCGCGCCATTGTGGTAAAAGACAAATCGCTTTATATGTCGGTAGTGACGGCGGATAACGTGCTGGAAGGCAAGCTGATTGGCGACTGGCTGGTAAAAGAGCAGGCGGGTAAACCCTGTAACGTTGTTGAGCTCCAGGGCACCGTCGGCGCCAGCGTAGCAATAGATCGCAAAAAAGGCTTTGCTGAAGCGATTGCTAATGCGCCTGGGATAAAAATTGTGCGTTCACAGTCCGGGGATTTTACCCGTAGTAAGGGTAAAGAGGTGATGGAGAGCTTTATTAAAGCGGAAAACAACGGCAAGAACATTTGTATGGTTTACGCCCATAACGACGACATGGCCATTGGTGCCATTCAGGCAATTAAAGAAGCCGGCCTTAAACCGGGCAAAGATATTTTAACCGGCTCGATTGATGGCGTGCCCGATATTTATAAAGCGATGCTGGCCGGCGAAGCCAATGCCAACGTTGAACTGACGCCTGATATGGCCGGGCCGGCGTTCGACGCGCTGGAAAAATTCCGTAAAGAGGGCACCCAGCCGCCAAAAATTATTAAAACTGAATCAAGGCTCTTTTTGCCAGCCGATGCCCAGGCCCAACTGGATAAGAAAAAAGGAATGGGTTACTGATACCTTTGCCGTCCGCACGTCGGACGGCCTGCTTTCGAGGCCAGCCATGACCAGCTTATCGCAACCATCGCCGCTGCTTAGCATCAGCGGACTGAGTAAAAGTTTTCCCGGCGTCAAAGCGCTGGAAGGGGTTTCTTTCGATCTGCAGGGCGGCGAAATCATGGCGCTGCTGGGCGAGAACGGCGCCGGTAAATCCACTCTGATCAAAGTGTTAACCGGTGTTTACCGGCGCGATGCGGGCCATATTACCCTGGCGGGAAAACCCATCGACCCGCGCAGCACGGCAGAGGCGCAGCAGGCAGGGATCGGTACCGTTTATCAGGAAGTTAATCTGTTACCTAACATGTCAGTGGCAGACAACCTGTTTATCGGGCGCGAACCGCGCAGGCTGGGCATGATCGATCGCCGCCGCATGAATAAAGAGGCGCAAACGTTACTGCACAATTACGGCTTTGAGCTGGATGTGACGCGTCCGCTTGGGCATTACTCTGTGGCAATGCAGCAGATTATCGCTATCTGCCGCGCGGTTGATCTTTCCGCGCAGGTGCTGATTCTGGATGAGCCGACGGCCAGCCTGGATGCCAGCGAAGTCACCATGCTGTTTACGTTAATGGACCAGCTGCGCGCGCGCGGGATGGCCCTGATATTCGTCACCCACTTTCTCGACCAGGTTTACAAAATTTGCGATCGCATTACCGTGCTGCGCAATGGCCAGTTCGTCGCCACGCGGGAAACCAATGCGCTGCCGCAAATTGAGCTGATTAAGCTGATGCTGGGACGTGAACTATTGGAAACTGCGCTTCAGCGCGCGGGCAGTACGTTAAAAAGCCATCAACCGGTGGTGGAGTTCAAAGATTACGGCAGGAAAGGGACGATAGAGCCCTTCAGCCTCAGTGTTCGTCCCGGCGAGGCCGTTGGCCTTGCTGGCCTGTTGGGTTCCGGCCGCACGGAAACCGCAGAGCTGTTGTTCGGCATTAAAAGCGCCGACAGCGGCAGCGCCTTCATCAGGGGAAAACCACGCACTATCCGCACGCCTGCACAGGCTTCACGTGCGGGGATCGGCTTTTGTCCGGAAGATCGTAAAACCGACGGCATTATCGGCGCGGCCTCCGTACGCGAAAATATCATTCTCGCTCTTCAGGCCCAGCGC
>NZ_DALZCD010000258.1:0-6266 GCF_031978025.1 Erwinia sp. | reverse complement strand
TCCTTGAACTGGGCGGTCAAATGGAGCTGAACACGCCGGTCAAAAAGCTGGAAACGGCAGGCGATCGCATTACGGCAGCCATCACCGCGGACGGCCGACGTATTGAAGTGGCTGCCGTCGCCTCTAATGCTGACGTGGTGCAAACCTACGACAAACTGCTTGGGCATCATCCTCACGGCGCAGCGCAGGCCGCCTCGCTGAAGCGCAAAAGCATGAGTAACTCGCTGTTTGTCATCTATTTTGGCCTGAGCAATCCGCACAGCCAGCTCGCTCACCATACCGTCTGCTTCGGGCCGCGCTATAAAGAGCTGATTGAGGATATTTTTCACCACGACAAGCTGGCGGACGACTTCTCTTTGTATCTGCACTCGCCGTGCATCACCGATCCCACCCTGGCGCCGCCGGGTTGCGGCAGCTTCTATGTGCTGGCTCCGGTGCCTAATTTAGGGACAGCTAATCTGGACTGGGACGTGGAGGGGCCGCGCCTGCGGGATCGCATCTTTGCCTATCTGGAAGAGAATTATATGCCGGGGCTGCGCGAGCAGCTGGTGACGCAACGGATCTTTACCCCGTTTGATTTTCGTGACCAGCTGGATGCACACCTGGGCTCCGCTTTCTCCGTGGAGCCACTGCTGACGCAAAGCGCCTGGTTCCGGCCGCATAACCGCGACAGCAAAATTGATAACCTCTATCTGGTCGGCGCGGGTACTCATCCTGGCGCAGGTATTCCTGGCGTTATCGCTTCCGCGAAAGTGACCGCCAGCCTGATGTTGGAGGACCGGGTACGATGAATGAAGCGTTGCTCAGCCATGCGACGGAAACCATGGCGGCGGGATCGAAAAGTTTCGACACCGCCGCCAAACTGTTCGATCCCGCTACCCGGCGCAGTGCGCTGATGCTTTATGCGTGGTGCCGCCACTGTGATGACGTGATTGACGATCAGCAGCTGGGCTTTCAGGCTGTAGCGGCGCAAAGCACGCCGCTGGAGAGGCTGGAAACCCTGAAGGCCCTGACGCTGCGCGCCTGTGCAGGCGAGCCAATGAGCGATCCCGCTTTTGCCGCGTTTCAGGAAGTGGCGCTGGCCCATGCTATTCCTCAGCAGCAGGCTTTTGACCATCTGGAAGGATACGCGATGGACGTCCGCGGCGATCTTTACCACACGCTGGACGATACGCTGCGCTACTGCTATCACGTAGCGGGCGTAGTTGGCCTGATGATGGCGCGTGTGATGGGCGTACGCGATGAAGCGGTGCTGGATCGCGCCTGCGATTTAGGGTTGGCTTTCCAGCTGACCAATATCGCCCGCGATATCGTCGAGGACGCGGGCAACGGTCGCTGCTATCTGCCGATCGGCTGGCTGGCTGAAGCAGGCCTGACGCTGGAGAACTATGCAGAACCGGCCAGGCGCGAGCAGCTGGCGAAAGTGGCGCAGCGGCTGGTGGCCGCGGCCGAGCCATATTACGCCTCAGCAGAGGCCGGCCTGGCCGGTTTGCAGCTCCGCTCAGCCTGGGCTATCGCCACCGCCCGCGGAGTTTATCGGGAAATCGGCATCAAGGTCGATCGTGCCGGAAGGGAGGCCTGGGATCGCCGCCAGGGCACCAGCAAGGCGGAAAAGCTGGGCCTGCTGGCGGGTGGGGCAGTCAGGGCGCTGGCTTCTCGCGTGAAGCGGAGTGCGCCGCCTCGTTCTGCGGCGTTGTGGCAGCGTCCCGGCGGCCACGGCGGCCATGCCGCTGGCGCAGCGTAGCCTGAAGTTTCGCCACGGGCGGGGCATACAGAAAACCGAAAGAGACGCAGCCTTCCCGCCCGCGCACCGCGTGATGCAGACGATGCGCCATATATAAGCGCTTCAGATAGCCACGACGGGGCACGTAGCGGAAAGGCCAGCGCTGATGCACCAGGCCATCGTGTACCATAAAATAGAGCAGACCATAGGCCGTCATGCCCGCACCAATCCACTGCAGCGGCCAGTAACCGATACTGCCCAGATAAATCAGCACGATAGACAGCACGGCGAACACGGCGGCGTACAGGTCATTAACTTCAAACCATCCTTTGCGCGGCTCATGGTGGGAAAGGTGCCAGCCCCAGCCCCAGCCGTGCATGATATATTTGTGCGCCAGCGCCGCGATAAGCTCCATCGCGGCGACAGTCGCCAGCACAATCAATGTGTTGTACAGCCACAACATAGTTTTTTCCATCCAGTTCCAGGTGGGTTAAGCGTAGTTCAGCGCTATTACTCCTGCACGGCTTCTAACATCTTCACCATCGCCCGCAGATTGGCGGAGCCGCCGCCTTTACGCCAGACCAGCCAGATGGCCAGCTTGCCCTGGTCACCCGCCAGCGGCCAGGCGCGAACGCTCTCCTTGCCGGGCATACTTGCCAGCATACTTTTTGGGATCAGGGCCAACCCGGCCCCGGCGCTCACGCAGGCCACAATCCCGTGGTAGGACTCCATCTCGAAAATCTTGCCGGGCGACGCGTTGTCACGGGCAAACCAGTTCTCGAACAGACGGCGATAGGAACAGTTAGCGCGGAAGGCGTAGATAGTCGCGCCCGAAATTTCTCTGGCACGGGCAATCGGCGGGTGATTCAGTGAGGAGATAAGCACCATCTCTTCATTGAAAACGGGCATGCCTTCCAGCTGGGGATGTTTTGGCGGGCCGTCAATAAAGACCGCGCTGAACTCGCCCGCCAGCAGCCCGTCAGTCATCGCACCGGACGGCCCGGTAGAGAGATCCAGCTCTACCTCGGGCCAGGTCTGATGATAGCGGGCAATCAGCGGCGGCAGCCGGACGGCGGCGGTACTTTCAATTGCGCCCAGGGTAAAAACGCCTGCCGGATGCTGGCTGGAGACGCTAAGGCGCGCCTCCTCCGTTAACGCCAGAATACGGTTGGCGTAATCCAGCAGCGTACGGCCCGCATCGGTAATATGCAGGCGCAGCTTTTCGCGGCTGAACAGCACCGTGCCCAGCTCGTCTTCCAGCTGGCGCAGGCGGGTAGAGATATTAGAGGGAACACGATGCAGCTTACCCGCCGCTGCGGTCACGCTGCCTTCTTCCGCGATAGCGCGGAACACTTCCAGCTGGGTCAGATCCATAAACATTCTCATTTCGAGCAGGATATTTTCATTATTATTCATTTTTCAGGAAGGCATGGCAAGGCTATGATAGCGTCAACATCGCAAAGCGGCCCCGAGGCCGACGGAGAATCTTATGACCACTTCATCTGCAGTTCAGGCGGGCGCCGTATCCCGTAACCCTTTTACCGGCGACATCATTCGTCAGACCCCTTTCGCTACCGCTGCTGAAGTAGAAACGGCGCTGGCACAAACCCACAATGCGTTTCAGCACTGGCGTCACAGTGACGTGGCGGCGCGCAGCGAGCTGCTGTTGAATATGGCGGCAAGCCTGCGTAAACACGCCCGCGCCCTGGCGGAAATGATGACTGACGAAATGGGCAAACCGATAACCCAGAGCCTGGCCGAAGTAGAAAAATGCGTGCGGCTGTGTGAATGGTATGCAGAGCAGGGGCCAGCCATTCTGGCACCCGAAGCCACGCTGGTTGAGAACGAAAAAGCGCACGTTAATTATCTGCCGATTGGCCCGATTCTGGCCGTGATGCCGTGGAACTTTCCCGTCTGGCAGGTGTTACGCGGTGCAGTGCCAATTATCATGGCGGGCAACACTTACCTGCTGAAACCGGCGCCGAGCATTATGGGCAGCGCGCTGCTGCTGCAGTCCGTGCTGGCGGAAGCAGGCGTGCAGCAGGGGCTGTTTAGCGTACTGAACGCAGACAACGATGCTGTGGCGACAATCATCAAAGATCGCCGCATTGCGGCAGTGACGCTGACCGGCAGCGTGCGGGCGGGTGCGGCTATTGCCGCGCTGGCCGGGGCGGCGGTGAAAAAAAGCGTGCTGGAACTGGGCGGTTCAGATGCCTTTATCGTGCTGGCCGATGCTGATATTGATGCTGCGGTGAAAGGTGCCGTGGCGGGCCGTTTTATGAACGGCGGCCAGGTCTGCATGGCAGCGAAGCGCATTATCGTCGAAGAAGCCGTCTTTGCTGAGTTCCGCGACAAGTTTGTGGCGGCGGTTAAAGAACTGGTGGTGGGCGATCCGCGTGACGAAGCGACCTATATCGGCCCGATGGCCCGTTTTGACCTGCGTGACGAGCTGGATTCGCAGGTGCAGGCGACTATCGCCGAAGGCGCAGAGTGCCTGCTGGGCGGCCACGTGATGCAGGGCAAGGCGAACTTTTATGCGCCCACCGTACTGAGTAATGTGAAACCCGGTATGACCAGCTTTAAGCAGGAGCTGTTTGGTCCGGTTGCCTCGCTGATTGTGGCGAGCGATGCGGATGAAGCGATTGCGCTGGCTAACGATTCCGAATTTGGTCTGGGCGGCAGCCTGTGGAGCCGCGATATTGCCCGCGCCCGCAAGCTGGCCGCGAAGGTAGAGACCGGCGGCATGTTTATTAATACGCCAAGCTTCTCTGACCCACGCGTGCCGATCGGTGGCGTTAAGCACAGCGGCTACGGTCGCGAGCTGTCCCATTTTGGCATTCGGGAATTCACCAACGCGCAGACCGTCTGGGCTGAATCCTGATTTAAGACGTTTTACCGCTTTTCAGCCACTGCTCAACCCCTTCCGCCGGAAGGGGTTTACTGCAAAAGTATCCCTGAATTTCATCACAGCCGAATCCGCGCAGCAGCAACAGCGTTTCTTCATCTTCCACGCCCTCCGCCAGCACGGTATAATTTAATTCCTTAAGCATAGTGATCACGTGACGAGCCACGATCTGACTGCCACCGTCGGCCGCAAGCGGGGCGATTAGCGAGCGGTCCAGCTTGATCACGTCCATTGGAATACGTTTCAGATAGTTAATGTTGCTGTAACCGCTGCCGAAATCGTCCAGCGCCAGCGTAAAGCCGCGCAGCTTGAGTTGATTAAGGCCGCGCATCGCCTCCGGGCTTTCCAGCAGCTTTTCCGTTTCCAGGCATTCGATACTCAGTAAATCGCTGGAAAGACTCGCCCGCAGCAGCATTCTTTCGAGCCAGTCGGCAAAACCCTCCCGCGCCAAATCGCTGACGCTGACGTTAACCGACACGGGCAGGTTAATGCCTTTTGTCCGCCAGAGCTTCAGCTGCGCCAGGACGTTGACGATGACCCAGTCAGTGACGCCAGCCATCAGGTTTGTTTGCTCCACCAGCGGCAAAAACTGCATAGGCGGAAGATTACCAAGGCGAGGGTGCTGCCAGCGCAACAGGGCTTCCATGCCTACCGGCAAGCCGCTATGCAATGAAATTTGCGGCTGGTAGACCAGATACAGCCCGCCTTCGCCGCGCAGCGCTTCCGCCAAATCATGCAGCAGTAAGAAGTCCATTTTCCGGCGTTTATCGCTTTCCGGATCGAAAGCGGTATAGGGCAGCTTCTGACCGATAGCTTCGTGCAGCGCGCTAACGCCGCGCCGCAGGACCTCTACTGGCGGGCAGAACGCAGGCGAAAAAGAGACTTCGCCAAGGTGAATAGTCAAGTCGATAGCAATTTCTTCACCTATGCGCGCACGCACCTGGCCAAGCTTTTCGCTCAGCTGTTTCAGCCAGCCAGGGATTCTACCGGCAGAAAGCAGCGCGAAACGGCCTTTGGAGACGGTATAAAGCCTGTCATTGTCCCTGAGCTGCAGGCGCGTTTGCAGCAGAGAGGCGATATTCTGCAGCAGGGCTTCCAGCGCGTACAGGCCCAGCGCGCGGGCGATATCGTAGGCGCGCGACATATCTATACAGTCAATCAGCACCAGACTGTAAGGCTCAAGAGTGCCTGTCTTCTCCAACTGCTCCAGATCGCGAAGCAGGCTCTGGCGGTTAGGCAATAAAGTGACAGCGTCACGCAGGCTGGTGTGATACCAGGCATCCAGCCATGCCGTCATGATCTCTGCCAGCAGCTCCAGCAATTTTACCTGTTCCTCGGTGAAGCTGTGCGGCAGCACGTCGGTAACGCAAAGGGTGCCAACGATAGCTCCATCGCGCATTTTCAGCGGCGCGCCCGCATAAAAGCGGATGAACGGCGCATTCTTTATCAGCGGATGCGCTTTAAATCGCTGGTCCAGATGCGTATCAGGGCAAACCATGACCTGACCGCTGGCCAGCGTATGGCGGCAGAGCGCATCTTCAAAAGAGCTTTGACGCAGTGAAAAATTCCGTGCCGCTTTAATGTATTGCTGATGCTCATTCATAACCGACACGAAGCTGCCGGGGATGCCCAGCAGCT
>NZ_DALZCD010000257.1:0-6292 GCF_031978025.1 Erwinia sp. | reverse complement strand
GCCGGAAGCTTTTATTCAGGAGAAAGACATGTTTATCAGGAAAGTGCACCATATTGCTATTATCGCCAGCCATTATGAAGCCAGTAAGGCTTTCTATTGCGACGTGCTGGGTTTTACGCTGATGGGAGAGGTTTATCGGGAAGCCCGGGACTCCTGGAAAGGCGATCTGGCGCTGAACGGTGAATACGCTATTGAGCTGTTCTCCTTTCCGTTCCCACCTGCCCGTCCGGACGGACCGGAAGCCTGCGGCCTGCGCCACCTGGCGTTCAGCGTGGAAGATATAGATGCGGCAAAACGCCATCTTGAAGAGAAAGGGGTCAGCTGCGAGGCCATCCGCGTCGATCCGCTGACGGACAAGCAGTATACCTTCTTTAAAGATCCGGACGGTTTGCCGCTGGAGCTTTATCAGGCGTAAAATAGTGCCTGGCCGCGTTCGGCCGGGCCTTTTTGCTTCAGGGATTTGCATGTCACTGTCCGATCTTCAACATCATCTCGCCGGACAACAGCACCTGCTGGTGGCTTTCAGCGGCGGACTGGATTCCAGCGTGCTGCTGCATCAGCTGGTCTGCCTGCGTCAGCAGCACGCCCTCTCTTTACGCGCTATCCATATTCATCACGGCCTTAATCCGCTGGCAGCAGACTGGGTGACACACTGTCAGCAGCAGTGTGCGCGCTGGCAGGTGGCGCTGGAAGTGGTGCACGTCAGAGTTGACGGGCGCAAAAAAGGTATCGAGGCCGCTGCCCGTGAGGTGCGTTATCAGGCGTTTCGTCAGCATCTTCAGCCTGGCGAATGCCTGCTGACCGCGCAGCATCTGGATGACCAGTGCGAAACGCTGTTGCTGGCGCTGAAAAGAGGCAGCGGGCCAGCCGGGCTTGCTGCTATGCCAGCCCGCGCGACGTCAGGTTCGCATCTGCACCTGCGGCCTCTGCTGACGCAAACACGCGCGCAGCTGGAACAGTGGGCGGCGGAGCATCAGCTGAGCTGGATTGAAGATGACAGCAATCAGGATACACGCTACGACCGTAACTTTCTGCGCCAGGTTATTCTGCCAGAACTGAGCGCGCGCTGGCCTCACTTTGCCCGAGCGGCAGCACGTAGCGCGGCTCTGTGCGGCGAACAGGAAAGGCTGTTGGATGAGCTGCTGGCAGAATCGCTCAGTGCATTAACAGACGAAAAGGGGACGCTGGCCATTGCGCCGCTGGCCTTAATGAGCGACAGCCGACGCGATGCGTTGTTACGACGCTGGATAGCGCGGCATCAGGGACTGATGCCTTCACGGGATGCGCTGGCGCGTATCTGGCAGGAAGTCGCCTGTAGTCGTGAAGATGCAGAGCCGCGTCTGTTGCTGGGTGATATTGAAGTCCGTCGCTTTCGCGGGCGCCTGTACTGGCTGCCCGTTACCGTATCGGTACGGCATGAAGTGCTCGCCTGGCCTGCCACGGCGGCGTCGCTGCTGTTACCTGCTAACCTGGGCAGACTGATACGCGGCGAAACCGGCATCAGGGTACGTGCGCCGCAGACTGATGAAGACGTTAGCGTGCGCTTTCAGGCGCAGGGCAGTATCCACATCGTCGGACGCGCGGGCAGCCGACCGATAAAAAAAATCTGGCAGGAGCTTGGCGTGCCCCCGTGGCTGCGCGAGCGTACGCCGCTGCTGTTTTATGGCAATCAGCTGATTGCCGCCGTGGGCGTTTTCGTCACCCGTGAAGGCGACCCGAAAGAGCAACCCGGCTGGCAAATCAGCTGGCAACAGGATGAGCAATGAAAAAAGTAATCGTATCGGCACTGCTGCTGGCGACCAGTTTTTCCACGCTGGCAGGCAATGCACAGAATGGCCAGCAAAAAGCCGCCAGCTGCCAGGGCTGTCACGGTGCAGCGGGCAAAGCCGCCGTTTCACTGTATCCTAATCTGGCGGGCCAGCACGCGGACTATCTCGACCATGCGCTCCATGCCTATCAAAAAGGCGAGCGTAGCGGCGGACAGGCGGAAGTAATGAAAGCTTTCGTGGCGGGGTTGAGCGATGACGATATGGCAGATCTGGCGGCTTACTATGCGAGCCTGAAGCCCTGACGACGGAGGGCGGAATAGCTTCCGCCCGATTGGAGGTTAGTCAGACTCGCTGACCACGACGGTACCCAGTTCAGGGTGGCTGAAACTGGCGATATGATCCAGGCGTAGCTCGCGGATCTCGCCTGAGAGATCGACGACCAGGTATTCCACCTTCTTGCGTAACAGGATATCTGTCGCTTTCGCCTTCAGCTGCTCGCCGTCTTTTAACGCCAGCGCCAGCGTCAGCTGTTTCTGACAGGCAAGTTCCAGATTGTCGTAATCATCGCAGTTGATCGGTCGGTATTCATTCGTCAACATAATCGCTCACCAATAAGTTAGCAGCAGCAAAAGCTGCCTGTTCCCTGATTGAAGAGTGTAGCTCAGGATTTGCCGCTACCTCATTCAGTGCTTTTAAAACGCAACTTATGGCGTCCGGCACGTATCCCAGATCGCCGCTGCCGATTTCAGCATATTTACGACGAACTAATTCACAATACTTTTGCACATGCACCTCAAGAATTTTCTTTGGCGACCCGACGACTATAACACAGGATTTCAGGGGAAATCAGCCAGTCGTAGCGTGATTTGCTGCCCGCACGGGTTACAATGCCCGCCAACAACGATAAGGAATACCATGGCACTCAAAGCAACAATTTATAAAGCCACCGTCAACGTGGCCGATATGGACAAAAACGTGTTTCTGGACAGCGTGCTGACGCTGGCCCGACATCCTTCCGAAACGGAAGAAAGGCTGATGCTGCGCCTGCTGGCATGGCTGGTCAATGCGCACGAAAGGCTGACCTTTACGCGTGGCCTGAGCGCGGAGGACGAGCCGGAAATCTGGCTGATGAACGATCACAACGGTATTGAGGTCTGGATCGAGCTGGGACTGCCGGACGAGCGGCGGCTAAAGAAAGCCTGTAATCGCGCAGCCCGCGTATACTTGTATACTTATAACGCCCGCGCCGCGCAGATATGGTGGCAGCAAAATCAGGCTAAGCTTCAACAGGAAAACCTGACCGTGCGTTTTTTGGATGATGAGCAGCTGAAAGCGCTGACGAAGATCGCTTCACGCTCTATGACGCTGCAGGCGACGATTCAGGACGGTACTATCTGGCTTTCAGACGAGCAGCAGCATCTGGAACTGCGCTTTACCGACTGGCTGCTCGACGGTAAACCGGCATGATTGTGCTGTCACGCCAGGCGACCATTCCCGATAGCGAGCTGGAGCTGACCGCTATCCGAGCGCAGGGGAACGGCGGGCAGAACGTCAATAAAAGCTCTACGGCTATTCATCTCCGTTTTGATATTCGCGCCTCCAGCCTGCCTGAGTTCTACAAAGAGCGTCTGCTGGCGGCCAGCCACCATCTGATTACGCCGGAAGGGATAGTGATCATCAAGGCGCAGGAGTATCGCAGCCAGGAGATGAACCGTGAAGCAGCACTGAAAAGGCTGGAAAACCTGATTCAGGAGCTGACGGTAGTGGAAAAGACACGGCGGGCCACGCGGCCTACTCTGGCTTCTAAAAAGCGGCGGCTGGAGGGCAAGGCGCGCAAAGCGAGCACCAAATCGCTGCGCGGAAAAATGCGGCGCGTACCTGACTGATTGGATAGCTAAAGGAGGGAAAGTGAAAAAAGTGCTGGTGGTGCTGATGTTATCGCTGTTCTTTGGCCCGCTGATGGGCTGTCAGAACTACGATGCGGCGGCAACGGCGAAGCCGCGCGAAGCGCAGGTGCAGACTTATCGAGGCGTGATTCCCTGCGCCGATTGTGAAGGCATTCAGGTTACGCTCTCTTTGCAACAGGGTGGGCGCTACCGGTTGCAGGAGCGCTATCTAAGTTCAGACCACGTTGAAAATCAGCAGCAGGGCCACTGGACGCGAACGGCGGAAAAGCTGGTGTTGGTGTCGGATCGGGGTGAGAAGCGTTACTTTCGACCGCGTGAAGGCGGGCTGGAGATGACGGATGCAGGCGGTGGAGCAATATCAACCACGTTGAACTATCGGCTGGCGCCGGCAGAGGCGGGCAGCTAAGCGGCGGACAACATGCCCGCCGCCTGACTATCACTGAGTGATTTCGGCCAGCAGGAAATCCAGAATTTCGCCGGTTTTAATCATCTGTTTCTCGCCCGCGCGGCGGGATTTGTACTCCACTTCCTCGCTGTCGAGATTACGGTCGCCGATCACGACGGTGTGCGGTACGCCAATCAGCTCCATATCGGCAAACATCACGCCAGGACGCTCTTTGCGATCGTCAAGGATCACATCGATACCTTTGGCGCGCAGCTGGTTGTACAGCTCTTCTGCCAGCTCCTTCACGCGGAAGGATTTATGCATATTCATTGGCAGAATGGCGACCTGGAACGGGGCCAGCGCCGCAGGCCAGATAATGCCGCGCTCGTCATGGTTCTGCTCAATAGCGGCGGCCACGATACGCGTGATGCCAATCCCGTAACAGCCCATCGTCAGCACCTGATTACGGCCATCTTCGCCCTGCACGGAAGCTTTCATCGCTTCAGAATACTTGGTGCCAAGCTGGAAGATGTGGCCCACTTCGATACCGCGCTTGATCAGCAGCGTGCCTTTACCGTCCGGGCTGGCGTCGCCTTCCACTACGTTGCGCAGGTCGGCCACGCGCGGCAGCGGCAGATCGCGCTGCCAGTTAATGCCGGTCAGGTGTTTGCCGTCCTTGTTTGCGCCCGCGCAGAAATCGCTCATCATCGCGACGGTACGGTCAACCACAACCGGCAGCGTCAGGCCCACAGGACCCAGAGAGCCCGGACCCGCGCCTGTAGCCGCGCGAATAGCTTCTTCGGTCGCGAACGTCAGCGGCGCGGCGACGATATCAATTTTTTCGGCTTTGATTTCGTTCAGCTCGTGGTCGCCGCGCACAACCAGCGCAACCAGCGAATGGCCACTCTCTTTGGTCGCCTCTACCAGCAACGTCTTCACGGTCTTCTCAATCGGCAGCTTGTGTTGTTCAACCAGCGCCGCGATAGTTTTCGCGTTCGGCGTGTCGATTTCTACCATTGGCTGAGTCGCGTCCGCGCGGCTGCCGGCTGGCGCAACGGCTTCGGCCAGTTCGATATTTGCCGCGTAGTCAGAATCGGTTGAAAACACGATATCGTCTTCGCCGCTCTCGGCCAGCACCTGGAACTCATGGGAGGCGCTGCCGCCGATCGAGCCGGTATCAGCCTGTACGGCACGGAAATCCAGGCCCATACGCGCAAAGCTCTGGCTGTAGGCACGATACATATCGTCGTAGGTTATCTGCAGCGATTCCTGCGAAGTATGGAACGAGTAGGCATCTTTCATGATGAACTCGCGCGAACGCATTACGCCGAAGCGAGGACGGACTTCATCGCGGAATTTGGTCTGGATCTGGAAAAGATTCAGCGGCAGCTGCTTATAAGAGCTCAGCTCATTGCGGATCAGATCGGTGATCACTTCCTCGTGCGTAGGGCCAAGCACAAAAGGGCGGTCGCCACGATCGACCAGGCGTAGCAGCTCCGGCCCGTACTGCTCCCAGCGTCCGCTCTCCTGCCACAGATCGGCAGGCTGCACGACCGGCATGGAGATTTCGATAGCACCCGCGTTGTTCATCTCTTCGCGCACGATGTTTTCGACTTTTTTCAGAACGCGCAGGCCGGTCGGCAGCCAGGTGTACAACCCGGAAGCCAGTTTGCGGATCATCCCGGCGCGCAGCATCAGCTGGTGGCTGATCACTTCAGCGTCGGCAGGCGTCTCCTTCTGGGTGGAGAGCAGATATTGAGTAGTACGCATGAGTTACGATTCCAGTTAAGCAGAAAGCTACATTAAGCCAGGCTAAATAATTGCTGGCGGCTAGTGTACCAGCGTGGTTAGCGACTCAAAAGAGACAGAAGATAAATTAACGGCGCTCTACGGCGGTCACCAGCGTCCCGGAGGCATCGACGCGCCAGCGTACGTTGAAATCGAGCAGCCAGGCGGCATATTCCCGTTCCGGCTCTTCGCCTTTACGGTAGGCAGGACGCGGATCCTGGGCCAGCACTTCGGCGATAAACCTTTCCAGGTTTGGATAATGTGCGCCGTGCTGCGCAATCTGTTGAACGGCCTGTGGTGAGAACGTTACCGGCATAGAGGCTTCCGGCGCCTCTTGTGCAAAGCCCGCTCGCGCCGTGGGGATCGATTCGGCGAAAGGCAGATAGGGCTTGATATCCACTATTGGCGTACCGTCAACCAGATCCAGACTGCCCAGTTCCAGC
>NZ_DALZCD010000256.1:0-6309 GCF_031978025.1 Erwinia sp. | reverse complement strand
ACGCCGATCCGCAGTTTGACGAGCCGCCGCGCGAAAGTCAGGGCGAGCAAATCATTGCCAGCCATCTCAACCTGCGTCTGAATAACGCCCCGGCCGACAGCTGGCGCAAAGCGGTGGTGAGCTGGACGTGGCGTATTAAGGTGATGCTGCATCTCGAAACCGAGCTGATGGGTACCGTTCGCGAGCGGGCGGAAGATGAGGCGATCAATGTCTTTGCCCGTAATCTGCACGATTTACTGATGGCTGCGCCAGCAGGCATGCGTGCCACTATGGGGCTGGATCCGGGCCTGCGCACCTGCATGAAAGTTGCGGTAGTGGACGCAACCGGCAAGCTGGTCGCGACCGATACGGTTTATCCGCATACCGGCCAGGCTGCCAAAGCAGCGGCTGCCGTCGCCGCGCTCTGTACTAAGCATCAGGTAGAACTGGTCGCTATCGGTAACGGTACGGCCTCACGCGAGACTGAACGCTTCTATCTGGATATACAACAGCAGTTCCCGCAGGTCAAAGGTCAGAAGGTGATCGTCAGCGAAGCAGGCGCTTCCGTTTATTCCGCTTCCGAACTGGCCGCGCTGGAGTTCCCGGATCTGGACGTTTCGCTGCGTGGGGCGGTTTCTATTGCCCGTCGCCTGCAGGATCCGCTTTCCGAGCTGGTAAAAATCGATCCTAAATCGATCGGCGTGGGTCAGTATCAACATGACGTCAGCCAGAGCCAGCTGGCGAAAAAGCTGGATGCGGTGGTAGAAGATTGTGTTAACGGCGTAGGCGTGGATCTGAACACCGCCTCCGTGCCGCTGCTGACGCGTGTCGCTGGCCTGAGCAAGATGATCGCGCAAAACATCGTTAACTGGCGCGACGAGAACGGCCGTTTCCGTAATCGTCAGCAGCTGCTGAAGGTTACCCGTCTGGGGCCAAAAGCCTTTGAGCAGTGCGCGGGCTTCCTGCGCATCAGCCAGGGCGATAACCCGCTGGATGCGTCGACCGTTCACCCGGAAACCTATCCGGTAGTGGAGCGCATTCTGGCCGCAACCGAGCAGGCACTGACCGATTTAATGGGCAACGCAACCGCGCTGCGCGACCTGCGCGCCGTTGATTTTACCGACGAGAAGTTTGGCGTACCGACGGTCAGCGACATTCTTAAAGAGCTGGAAAAACCCGGTCGCGATCCGCGTCCCGAGTTTAAAACTGCCCAGTTTGCGGAAGGCGTGGAAACCATGAACGATTTGCTGCCGGGTATGGTGCTGGAAGGAGCGGTCACGAACGTCACCAATTTTGGCGCTTTTGTCGACATCGGCGTGCATCAGGATGGTCTGGTGCATATCTCTTCGTTGGCAGACAAGTTTGTTGACGATCCGCATAAAGTGGTGAAAGCGGGCGATATTGTCAAAGTGAAGGTCATGGAGGTGGATTTGCCGCGCAAACGCATTGCATTGACCATGCGCCTTGATGAGCAGCCGGGGGAAACCAACGCCCGCCGCAATGCTGGCCGCGATGCCGGCCGTCCCGCTCAAAATAAACCGCGCTCGCGCCCTGCGGCGCAGCCTGCGGGCAACAGCGCTATGGGCGATGCACTGGCTGCGGCCTTCGGCAAGAAGTCCTGACCTGACGCATTCCTTTGCCGTTCCGCGTGTGAATCGTCCGATCCGCACGCTGAACGGCGTTTTTTTACGCGCTTTTCGTTTTCCGTTTACTTTTCAGATAACGTCGTTCGGCGTAAGTTTGTTCTACATCAACTGAACTAAGAATCATTCTCAATATAATTACCCGGGTCAATTATCACGGCAGCGTATTCTACCTGGGTGGTGCTATGAAATTTGCTTCTAATCGTTATTACACAATCATCGGCTTCTCTTCCGCTATCAGTCCGGGCTTCCGGCAAAAGCTGCTGTTACAGGGACTGTGTCCCGGTTCTCGCTTTCAGGTTAAAGCCGTGGCGCCGTTTGGCGGCCCCGTCAAAATCGAAAATGGCTATGCAAGCCTGGCGCTGCGCCGCAAGGACCTTTCCCTACTCCAGCTTGACTGCCTGAACTGAAAACGAGCGAAAATATGAAAGCTTTCACGATTGGTCTGATCGGCAATCCTAACGCCGGGAAAACGACCCTGTTTAACCAGCTAACCGGTGCGCGTCAGCGCGTCGGCAACTGGGCTGGCGTTACCGTCGAACGCAAGGAAGGGACGTTTACCACCGCGCAACACAAGGTAAAACTGGTCGATTTGCCAGGCACTTACTCCCTGACCACCATGTCGGAACAAGGCTCGTTAGATGAACAGATCGCCTGTAGTTACATTCTGAGCGGCGAGGCCGATCTGCTGATTAACGTGGTCGACGCCAGCAACCTCGTTCGCAACCTTTACCTGACGCTACAGCTACGGGAGCTGGGCATGCCCTGCATCGTCGCGCTGAATATGCTGGATATCGCTGAAAGTCAGCATATCCATATTGATGTGGCGCGGCTGGCTGAAGCGCTGGGCTGTCCGGTGATCCCGCTGGTTTCAACACGCGGTACGGGCATCGATCGGCTGAAAGCGGCGATTGATGATTTTGACGGTGCAGCCCCGGCATTGACCGTCACCTATCCCGAAGAGACGGAGCGTCACGTCGCTACGCTACAGGCCGCCATGCCGGTTCAGCTGCAGCCCTCACATCAGCGCTGGCTGGCTTTACAGATGCTGGAAGGCGATGTCTGGTGCCGCATTCAGGCTGGCGATCGCGCCGCTGCGCTTGCCTCGCAAATCGGTACGGAAGCGCCGCTTGCTATCAGCCAGGCTCGTTATGCCACTATCGAACAGCTGTGCCAATGCGCCAGAGGACAGCAAACGGCTATTCCACGCCGCCTTTCCGGCCTGCTCGATCGGGTGGTGCTGCACCGCTGGTTGGGTATTCCCCTCTTCCTGGCCATGGTTTACCTGATGTTCTTTCTGGCCATCAACCTGGGCGGTGCGCTGCAGCCCCTGTTCGAACGGAGTAGCGCCGCGATCTTTATTGATGGGATGCAATGGCTGGGTGCCGTGCTGCATCTGCCCGCTTTCCTGACGCTGTTTCTGGCGCAGGGCATTGGCGGCGGTATCAATACCGTCATGCCGCTAATCCCGCAAATTGGCCTGATGTATCTGTTTCTCTCATTTATGGAAGATTCGGGCTATATGGCGCGCGCGGCTTTTGTTGTGGATCGGCTGATGCAGGCGCTGGGGCTACCCGGAAAATCTTTCGTGCCGCTTATTGTCGGCTTTGGCTGCAACGTGCCTGCCGTGATGGGCACGCGTACGCTTGATGCACCGCGTGAACGCCTGATTACGTTACTGATGGCGCCTTTTATGTCGTGCGGCGCGCGGTTGGCTATCTTTGCTATTTTTGCCTCGGCGTTCTTTGGCCAACATGGTGCGCTGGTGGTATTCAGCCTTTATCTGCTGGGGATTGTGGCCGCCATCTTCACCGGGCTGGTGCTGAAGCACACGCTGCTACGCGGTGAAGCGACACCATTTATGATGGAAATGCCCGCCTGGCACGTGCCGCATTTGAAAAGCCTGTGCCTGCAAACCTGGCAGCGCCTGAAAAGCTTTGTGCTGCGCGCTGGCAAGGTCATTGTGATCGTGAGCGTGATGATTGGCGCCCTGAACAGCTTTACCTTCAGCGGCCAGCCCGTTTCCAGCATTAATGACTCGGCATTGGCGACCGTCAGCCGCCAGCTGACGCCGTTACTTGCCCCGATCGGCGTCAGCAGCGACAACTGGCAGGCCACGGTCGGTCTGCTTACCGGTGCGATGGCGAAGGAAGTGGTTATCGGCACGCTAAATACGCTCTATACCGCCGAAGCGCTGCATAAAGAGGCGTTCGATCCGCAAAGCTTTAGCTTGCTGAACGAGCTGAAAGAAGCGGTGACGGAAACCTGGCAGAACGTACAGGCGACGTTCAGCCTGAGCGTGCTGCTGCATCCTCTCGACGCCAGCAAAGGTGACGGCAGCATGGCAAGCGGCGCAATGGGCATGATGCACAGCAAATTTGCCAGCGATACCGCCGCCTATAGCTACCTGATTTTCGTTCTGCTCTACGTGCCTTGCGTGTCGGTGATGGGCGCGGTGGCCCGCGAAAGCAGTACCGGCTGGATGCTGTTCTCAAACGGTTGGGGGTTGAGCCTGGCCTATACCCTGGCCACGACGTTTTATCAGCTCGCGACTTTCAGCAGCCATCCGCAGTCGAGCATTATAACGCTGGCTGCGGTGGCCCTGTTTAACCTGCTGATGCTGGCGGTGATGAAAAATATCAGGCTCCCCCCGGCCAGGCTGTCGGTCAGAAACCTTCAGGCCGGTGGCTGCGAAGGATGCAGTAAAAAAGGCAGCTGCCACTAAAGCGCGGCCGCCGCAGGAAGTTTGCGCTTTCGCTTCCAGGGTCTACAGTGAACATTACGTGGCGGTAAACCTGTGCGGTGGCTCACTTTATAAAAATGGAAATTATCAACAGTTTAATCGATAAAATCTATGAAGGCGCTTTTCCCGCCGGGACGCTTAACCAGCTGACGGAAGCCATCAGGCAGACGCAAAATACCCTCAGCTACTCGCGCAAAGCGCACTGGGACGAAAAGGACGTGGTGCTGATTACCTACGCCGATCAGTTCCGCGAGCGCGAAGCGCCCACGCTCCGTACTTTCTCTCGCTTTTATCAGCAGCACCTGAAGTGCTTTACCCTGGTCCATCTCCTGCCGTTCTTCCCTTATTCTTCCGACGATGGCTTTTCGGTCATCGATTATCATCGGGTCAATGCTATCTGCGGTGAATGGTCGGACGTGGCGGAACTGCATCAGCATACGCGACTGATGTTTGATTTCGTGTGCAACCATATTTCCGCCCACAGCGCCTGGTTTAAGCACTATCTGGCCCAGGATCCCGGGTGGGACGATTTCTTTATCAGTATGCCACCCGGTACGGATCTCAGCGCGGTTACCCGCCCCAGAACCTCACCGCTGCTGACGCCTTTTACGCTGGCAAACGGCGAAACGCGTTTTATCTGGACCACGTTCAGCGCCGATCAGATTGACCTGAACTTTGCCCGGCCAGAAGTGCTGCTGAGCATGGTAAAGGTGCTGCTTGATTATCTGGCGAAGGGGGCAGATTACGTACGGCTGGACGCGGTAGGCTATATGTGGAAAACGCCCGGCACCTCGTGTATTCATCTGGAAAAAACCCACCAGCTGGTGAAACTGTTTCGCGCTATCGCGGAAGAGGTTGCCCCCGGCACGGCCATCATTACTGAAACTAACGTGCCGCATAAAGATAACATCAGCTATTTTGGCAACGGGCGCGATGAAGCGCAGATGGTTTACCAGTTCTCGCTGCCGCCGCTGCTGCTGCACGCCATCCATTACGGTTCTTCACGTGCGCTGAAGAAGTGGGCAGCTTCGCTGGGCGTTGCCAACGGCACCACCACCTGGTTTAACTTTCTGGCTTCGCACGACGGCATCGGTCTTAATCCACTGCGCGGCATTCTGCCGGAAACGGAAATCGTGTCGCTGGTCAGGGATCTGGCTCTTGAAGGTGCGCTGATCTCCTATAAAAACAATCCTGACGGCACCAGTAGCCCGTACGAAATCAACGTTACCTATATGGATGCGCTGAATAAAAAAGAGGACAGCGACGAGGTGCGCTTCCAGCGCTTTATGTTAGCTCACGCGGTATTACTGGCTTTCCCCGGCGTACCGGCCGTTTATATTCAGAGTATTTTAGGGTCGCGTAACGATATGGAGGGCGTAAAAGTCGCGGGGCACAACCGGGCGATTAACCGCGAAAAATACGCTATCGGTGAGATTGAAGCCGCGCTCAGCGATACCCGTTCGTTGCGCCATAAGGTTTATCACGGGCTTAGCCAGCTGATTCAGTTAAGAACACGCCAGCCCGCTTTTCATCCTGATAACCCTGCCGAGGTGTTGGAAAGCGATAACTCATTGTTTATCTTGCGACGCCGCTCGACGCAGCAAAATGAAGAGATGCTCTGTATTTATAATCTGAGCGGCAAAGAGGTGAGCTGGACGCTGCCGGACAATCGGCTCTATCGCAATATTGCCGGTAACAGCATTTTTGACAGCAACCATCCGCTGACGCTGCCGCCGTGGCACTTTCTCTGGCTGAAAAACGCGGGGGAAAAACAGCAGGCAGAATAAATTCTGCCTGCCTGATACTTATTTATAAACGTCTGCGGTCGCGCTGAATTTACCGTGTTCGCGGCCGGCAATAATCATATAGTATTTACCGCCCTTCTCATCTGCACGCTTTGACAGCACGGCTTTGGCATCCATTGGCGAAGTGGTTTCCGCCGTG
>NZ_DALZCD010000255.1:0-6387 GCF_031978025.1 Erwinia sp. | reverse complement strand
CAGGTATTTGGTATTGGCTCAAACCAGCTTTTCTACCACCAGCGGTGCCCATGGGCGATCGTTCCAGATGCGATCCTGCGCATCTTTATAGAGCGAGGCTTTTTTCTGATTGTCCGTGGTGTTTAACGCGTCGGCTAAATCCTTATCCACCTGGGGATTACTGTAAAAAGCGGTATTGAAAATAGTTGGCGGCCAGGACTGCGTGGCAAACAGCGGCGTCAGCGCCCAGTTAGCTTCGCCCGTCGAGGCGCTCCAGCCGGTATAGAACATTTTCACGCCACTCTCTTTCTGGCCCTTGTCTTCAACCTGAGCCGCGCGCTGGCCAGCATCCATTGCAGTGACCGTGACTTTAATTCCTACCTGCGCCAGCTGTTGCTGAGTAAACTGCAGCACTTTCTGCGCTGTACTATGGTTATGTGAAGACCATAGCGTGGTGCTGAAGCCGTTCGGGTAGCCTGCCTCTTTTAGCAGTTCACGCGCTTTCGCCGGGTTGTACTCCAGCGGCGGGTAGCTCTGCGCATACTGGATCGACGGCGGTACAATGCCGGTAGCCGGCGTGGCATAACCGGCAAAGGCCACTTTCACCAGCGCCTGACGATTGATAGCGTAGTTAATGGCTTCACGTACTTTTGGATTATCAAATGGCTTCTGGGTGACGTTAAAACTGATATAGCGCTGCATGATGGAAGGCGTGGCTACCAAATCCAGCTTGCTGTTTTTTTCCAGCAGTTTGGCCTGCTCATAAGGGATGGGGAAAGCAAAGTTTGCCTCACCGGTTTGCAGCATCGCGGCGCGGGTATTGTTATCTACCACCGGACGCCAGGTAATGCTGTCCAGTTTCGGATAGCCAGCCTTCCAGTAACCGGCAAACTTTTTCACCTTCACAAAATCGGTCTGGTTCCAGGTTTCCAGCTCGTACGGGCCGGTGCCGACCGGATGAAAACCGATCTCTTTACCGTATTTCTTCAGCGCGGTCGGTGAAATCATCGCCGCTGCCGGGCTGGCAAGCGTATTGATAAAAGCAGAGAACGGCTGTTTCAGGGTAATTTTTACGGTGGTAGGATCGACCACTTCGGTAGTGGCCACAGACTTAAACAGATTGTAGCGCTTGAGATGATTATCAGGATTGCTGGCGCGATCCAGGTTCACCTTGACGGCCTCAGCATTGAAATCGGTGCCGTCCTGGAACTTGATGCCGCTGCGCAGCTTGATGGTATAGGTCAGCCCATCCTTGCTGGCGTCAAAGCTTTCAGCCAGCACGTTAATTCGCTTCATCTCTTTATCAAAGCCGAACAGACCCTGATAGAAGGATTTAGCCACCGCCTGTGACAGCGTGTCGTTAGCATCATAAGGATCGAGCGTGGTGAAATTAGAGCCAACGGCGATGGTTGCATCTTTTGCCGCCCAGGCCGGAACCGCCGTCAGGCTGCTCAGGATCCCGGCAGCCAACAGCAGCTTGCGTTCAATAATCATGCTTTTTCTCCTGTAACTTTGTTATGCAGCATATTCAGACGCCGCCGACGGCATGACGGGCGACATAGTGTCCTGTGCCCACCTCTACCAACGGCGCGACTTCAGGTTCTTCGCCAACGGCCCGAATCGGGCTGGGAATTTCATCTGCCAGCAGCGCGCGTTCGCGACGGCGATGTTGCGGATCGGCTACCGGCACAGCAGACATTAATTTACGCGTATAGGGATGCTGAGGATTTTCGAATACCGCCTGACGCGAACCAATTTCTACAATCTGCCCCAGATACATCACCGCCACGCGATGGCTGATCCGTTCCACCACCGCCATATCGTGAGAAATAAACAGAAAAGCGATGCCGAACTCGCGCTGCAGATCCATCATCAGATTGACGATTTGTGCCTGCACCGACACGTCTAACGCCGAGACGGATTCATCAGCGATAACGACTTTTGGATTTAGCGCCAGCGCCCGTGCAATGCAAATACGCTGTCGCTGACCGCCGGAAAACTCGTGCGGGTAGCGCCGGGCGTGTTCCGGTAGCAGGCCGACCCGTTCAAGCAGCCAGGCCACGCGCGCTTCGGCCTCTTTACCTTTCGCCACGCCATGCACCAGCAGCGGCTCCATAATAGAAAAGCCCACCGTCAGACGAGGGTCGAGCGAAGCATAGGGATCCTGAAAGATAAACTGGATATCGCGCCGCAGATGAGAGAGCGCCGCACCGGTAAGGTTGTCGATGCGCTGCCCGTTAAAGGTAATGGTGCCCCCCTGACTGGCCACCAGCCGCAACAGCGAACGTCCGGTAGTGGATTTCCCGCAGCCCGATTCGCCTACCAGCGCCAGCGTTTCGCCCGCGTGCAGATCGAAACTGACTTTTTCCACGGCATGAACGCGGCGCGTAACGCGGTTGAAAATACCGCTACGTATATCGAAACGCGTGACCAAATCCCTCACCTGCAGCACCGGCGGGGCATTAGTCACAACGGTATCCTGTTTTTCGTCCATTTGGTTACCGACCGTCAGTAACGGAAAATGGGCCGGAAAAGGTTTGCCCCGCATCGCGCCCAGTTTCGGCACGGCGGCCAGCAACGCGCGGGTGTAATCCTGCTGCGGATCCTGAAAGATAGCGTCAACCGGCCCGTTTTCCACCACATCGCCGCGATACATCACCTGGACGCGATCGGCCATTTCCGCCACCACGCCCATATCATGGGTGATAAAAATCACGCCCATCTGCATCTCTTTTTGCAGCACGCGGATCAGCTGCAGGATTTGCGCCTGAATAGTCACGTCCAGCGCCGTGGTGGGTTCGTCAGCAATCAACAGCGCCGGCCGACAGGAGAGCGCCATGGCGATCATCACCCGCTGGCGCATCCCGCCAGAAAGCTGATGCGGAAAGCGGCCCAGCACGTTTCTGGCTTCGGGGATACGCACTAAATCCAGCATCCGTTCCGCTTCTTTCAGCGCCTCGCGGTGGCTTTTGCCCTGATGCAAAATAATGGATTCTGCGATTTGATCGCCGACAGGGAATACCGGATTGAGCGAGGTCATCGGCTCCTGAAATATCATCGCCATATCCGCGCCACGTACCTTGCGTAAGGCTGATTGTGGCGTACGGAGCAGATCGATCGTTTCGCCGCTGCGGCGTCGCAGCCAGATCTCGCCGCTGTCGATGCGCCCTCCGCCCTGCTCTATCAGCCGCATCAGCGCCAGCGAGGTCACCGATTTCCCGGATCCTGATTCACCTACTATCGCCAGCGTTTCGCCACGCTGCACATCCAGCGAAAGATTTTTTACCGCCTGCACGGTTTCGCCTTCCTGTGCGAAGCTGACGCTTAAGTTTTTAACCGACAAAACCTGTCCGGCGGGCAGAGCGGATCCACTGGCCATACTGACTCCCTATTCTTCGCGATAGATTCCCACGTTTGGCGCATCGCCCACGTAGCCAAAACCCCGATACATGCCTTCGCTGTTAAACGGCAGCGCAATGTTGCCTTCACGATCTATCGCTATGACGCCGCCGCTGCCGCCCAGCACGCTGATTTTTTCCATCACCACGCGCTCGCTGGCCTGCTTAAGAGACAACCCGCTGTATTCCATCAAGGCCGCAATATCGTAGGCCGCCAGCGTACGCATAAAGACTTCGCCGCTGCCGGTGCAGGACACCGCCACGTTGGCGTTATTGGCATAGCAGCCCGCGCCCACAATCGGCGAATCACCGACGCGCCCGGCCTGCTTGTTAGTCATCCCGCCGGTTGATGTGGCCGCTGCCAGATTACCGTGCCGATCCAGCGCCACCGCGCCTACGGTCCCGAATTTACGATCGGGATCGAGCGGATCGCCGGACGACCGGGTCTCACCATCATGATCCAGCAGAATCTCCTGCTGCTTTAGCGCTCGCTGTAGCTGTTCAAACCGTTCCGGAGTAGAAAAGAAATCGGGCGGCACCGGCGCAAATCCTTGCTCAACAGCAAACTGCTCTGCCCCTTCGCCAATAAACAGTACGTGCGGACTTTTTTCCAGTACGGCCCGCGCGACCAGTATCGGGTTGCGCACCTGTTTCACACCCGCGACCGCGCCTGCTTCCAGCGATCTGCCGTCCATCACGCAGGCGTCCAGTTCATGTGTGCCCTGATGAGTAAAGACCGCCCCCTTACCCGCATTAAAAAGTGGACACTCTTCCAGCAGACGCACGGCTTCCGTTACCGCATCCAGCGCACTGCCGCCCTGTGCCAGGATCGCCTGGCCGCTGGCAACAATGTCTGAAAGCGCCTCAATATAGCGCCGCTCTTTGTCTGCGCTCAGGCTGGCGCGGGCAATAGCACCCGCGCCGCCATGAATGACGATCGCTGCTCTGCTCATGATCCGTTTACTCTGCGTGTCAAATCGGCAAGAAAAACACTGTGTTAGAATGGTTTTATCGAATTGTGACCGTTTTTGACTATAGGCAGGCTGTAAAGTGATGTAAAGCGGAATGTGGGCACAGCGGTAATAACGAAAGCTTATGGTTTATAACCTGTTTGTCGCTTTGCGTGACCGCATGGATAATTCGCGCCATACTATTTGCCATCTGATTGTATAGCCTGCCCGCACTGGCGGGTACGCCGAGGACGTTATGGAAGCTTTTACTGCGGGACTGATCTCCCTTGACGATGCGCTGTCTACCATGCTGGATAGCGTTACGCCGGTTACAGAAACTGAAACGGTCCCGCTGACGGCGGCCACGGGCAGAATTACCGCTGCGGCCGTTATCTCTCCTGTTGATGTGCCCCCGTTTGCCAACTCCGCGATGGACGGTTATGCCGTACGCCTGGCCGACCTGACCTCGGGCAGCCCGCTGCCTGTGGCAGGTAAAGCCTTTGCCGGCGCCCCCTTTAGCGGCGACTGGCCCGCTGGCAGCTGCCTTCGCATTATGACCGGCGCGCCCGTCCCGGCAGGCGCAGAAGCCGTGGTCATGCAGGAAGAGACCGAACAGGCTGGCGAAGCCGTTAACATCCTGGCGGCGGTCAGGGCCGGGCAGAATATCCGTCTGGCCGGTGAAGATATTGCCCGGGGTGCGAGCGTACTAAAGGCCGGAACCCGCCTGGGCGCGGCAGAACTTCCGCTGCTGGCCTCGCTCGGCGTGCCGGAAGTGACCGTTAAACGTCGGCTGCGCGTGGCGGTGTTTTCTACCGGCGATGAGCTTCAACCGGTCGGCGAGCCGCTTGCCGCCGGGCAAATTTATGACACCAACCGCTTTGCCGTACGTCTGATGTTGGAAAAGCTGGGCTGCGAGGTGATTGACCTCGGCATTATTCGCGATAATCAGACCGCGCTGCGTGCGGCCTTTATTGAGGCGGACAGCCGGGCCGACGTGGTCATCAGCAGCGGCGGCGTGTCGGTGGGCGAAGCGGACTACACGAAGGCAATGCTGGAAGAGACAGGCAGGATCGATTTTTGGAAGCTGGCGATCAAACCGGGCAAACCCTTTGCTTTCGGCCGTCTGCAACACAGCTGGTTTTGTGGACTGCCGGGTAACCCCGTTTCCGCCGTGCTGACCTTTTATCAGCTGGTACAGCCCCTGCTGGCGAAACTTAGCGGCCTGACGGCTTCCGCGCTGCCGCCACGTCAGCGGGTAAAATGCGCCAGCAACCTGAAAAAAACGCCGGGCAGGCTCGATTTTCAGCGCGGTGTGTTATCGCAAAACGCCCAGGGCGAGCTGGAAGTCAGCAGTACTGGCCCGCAAGGCTCGCATGTCTTTAGCTCATTCAGCCAGGCAAACTGCTTTATCGTGCTGGAGCGCGAGCGCGGTAACGTTCAGGCTGGCGAATGGGTGGAAGTCGAGCCGTTTAACAGCCTGCTGGAGGGGTAATGAAGCCTGAATTAAGTGACGAGGAGATGCTGCGCTACAACCGTCAAATCGTGCTGCGTGGCTTCGACTTCGACGGGCAGGAAGCGCTGAAGGCGGCTAACGTCCTCATCGTCGGGCTGGGCGGGCTGGGCTGTGCCGCCAGCCTTTACCTCGCCTCCGCTGGGACAGGCCATATGACGCTGGTGGATTTTGACAGCGTTTCCGTCTCTAACTTACAGCGGCAAATCCTGCATCACGATGCGCAGATCGGCCTGCCAAAGGTCGAGTCCGCGCGCCGTCAGCTCAGCGAAATCAATCCTCATTGCGTAACAGAGGCGATCGATCGCCAGCTTGATGATGCGGAGCTGGCTACCTTGATTGCCCGGCATGACGTTGTGCTGGACTGTACCGATAACGTGGCAACCCGCGAGCAGCTAAACCGTCTCTGCTTCGCCAGCAAGACGCCGCTGGTTTCCGGCGCGGCTATCCGTATGGAGGGGCAAATCAGTGTATTCAGCTGGCAGGAAGCGGAGCCTTGCTATCGCTGCCTGAGCCGCCTTTTTGGCGACGCTGCGCTAAGCTGTGTGGA
>NZ_DALZCD010000254.1:0-6396 GCF_031978025.1 Erwinia sp. | reverse complement strand
AGCCGCCCGCTCAGCATCTCCCAGGCCTCAAACTGCGCTTCGTGCTGGCGTTGAGCCTCCTCTCGTGCGGCGGCTGATGCGTCCTGCGTGGCAATATGAACCAGCGGATCGGTCAGAACAAATCTTGCGCCCGGCAGTTCCTCACGGATAGCGCGCATCGCAGCGAGCGACGCTCTGACCAGCTGCTGTTTAAGTTCTCTGCCGCGGCCCGTTACGCCAGGATTGAATAGCGCGGCCTCGGCACCGGCCCACGCCCAGAATGAAATCTGGTTCACCGGCGTAAAAAAAGGTGTCTGATAGCCTTCATCCCGCATCAGGCAAGCCATTGCGCGCGCGAAGGCGGCAAAGCGATCGACAAAGGCCGGCTGCCAGATGTCCAGGCCATCGGGCCAGCCGAAATGCGCCAGCTCCCAGATTATTTCCAGCCCGTTATTTTCAGCAGCGTGCAGCATGGGCAGGAATGTTGACCAGTCATAGTGACCGGGTGTCTTTTCAATCAGATACCAACGTGCGCTGTCACGCGCCGTCAGCAGCTGGTTAGCCGCCAGCTGCGCATAGTCTTTTTCCAGCAGCATGTCGTGACCGCTGTTAATGACCAGGTCAACCCTTTTTCCCTCTCCGCGACAGGCGGTGGAACAGGCGAAACTGCCCTGAAAAAAACTTTTGAACAACGGCTGGTCTCGCTCCTGAGACGGCAGTGGATGCGTTACTCTCATGACGTTTTCCTCGTAGCAAAACCTGCGCAATATGCGCTAAGTCTAGACCAATTGATCTTAACGACTATGTTTATCACTGCTGCCCGATGGCTATCAGAACAGTCGCATGACAATCTGCCGCCGCTGGGACAATAATAGGAGGTGTTTGAACTGTTTCTCACCGCCTGTCCCCTCGGGAAATTACAAAAGGAAGAACCGTGGTTGAAGCTTTTGCGCCTGAAAATGAGCCGGCGGCGCGCGCGTCGCTGACGAGCGCTGTTTCCTCTCTGGTAGAGAACCACCCTGAACACAGCGGTATTTATCCGCTGGAAGAGGGCCTGGATGCCTTTGCCGCCCGTTATCAGCTAATGGTGAACGCCGAGCGCACGCTGGATATTCAGTACTATATCTTGCAGGACGATATGTCCGGTCGTCTGTTGTTCAGCGCCATCCTGGCGGCAGCCGAACGTGGCGTAAAGGTGCGCCTGCTGCTGGATGACAACAATACTATGGGGATGGACCCTACGCTCAGCGAGCTGAGTCGCCATAAAAATATTCGGGTGCGGCTGTTTAATGCTTTTTCGTTTCGCACGCTGCGTGCGCTGGGCTATCTCACTGATTTTGCGCGCCTGAACCGACGCATGCACAACAAAAGTTTTACCGTGGACGGTGAAGTCACCATCGTAGGGGGACGTAACGTAGGCGATGAATATTTTGGCGCAGGCGATGAACCGCTTTTTTCCGATCTGGACGTGCTGGCTATCGGGCCGGTCGTTAAAGAGGTAACAGCGGATTTTGAACGTTACTGGGAAAGCCATGCCGTTCAACCCTTCAGTAAAGTCGTGGACGTTGAGCATGAAACCCAGCGTGGCACAGCGTCGTTGCCTACCGACTGGCTGGATAATCCGCAGGTCAAACGTTACCTGCAACGTATTGAAGCGTCCTCTTTTACCGCAAGCCTGACGGCGGGGGAGCTGCCGCTTACCTGGGCTAAAACGCGCCTGCTCAGCGACGATCCGCGTAAGGGCCTGGGCCGTGCCAAAGAGTCGACGCTGTTGCCCCAGCGCATGTTGGAGGTTATCGGCCAGCCCCAGCGGCAGTTCGATATCATTTCGGCCTACTTTGTGCCCACCCGTGCGGGCGTGGCGCAGCTGCTGGCGCTGGTCAGAAAAGGCGTAAAAATAGCTATTTTGACCAATTCGCTGGCGGCAAACGATGTCTCTGTGGTGCACGCTGGCTACGCCAAATGGCGCAAGAAGCTGTTACGGCACGGTATTACGCTCTACGAACTGAAACCCAATACCGGGCTTCGTGAAAAGCCGCACGATCGCGGTCTGACCGGGAACTCCGGTTCCAGCCTGCACGCCAAGACCTTTAGCGTCGATAATGAAAAGGTATTTATAGGCTCGTTTAATTTCGATCCACGCTCCGCGATGCTCAACACTGAAATGGGTTTTGTGATTGAAAGCGAGACGCTGGCTACCAGTATCCATCAGCGTTTTATCAGTCGCATCCGCGATCGCGCCTGGACGCTGCGGCTGGATAAATGGGGAAGGGTAAATTGGGTAGAATATCCCGGCGAAGGCGATAAAGAGATCGTTCACCGACACGAGCCTGGCACCCGTTTTATTCAACGACTGCTGGTGCGGCTGGTCTGGCGTTTACCGATAGAATGGCTGTTGTAAAAGGCCCGGCATCGCCGGGCCAGCATGCAGGCGCTACTTTTGCGGCAGTTTGCCGGAAAAAAGAAAACGCAGCAGCGGAATACGCAAATGGATTTCATAAAGGATAAATGCGATGCCGAAGACAAACACCAGGCCCGCGAAAAAGCCCAGCGTATTGCTGCCGATATGGGGCACCAGGAAAATACCGTAAAGGATAGTCAGCGGGTGGTGCACCAGATAGATAAATAATGAGGCGTTCACCAGATAGGTCACCCGAGGCGAATGGCTGTTCAGCAGGCGATGCCCCAGCGAAAACACCACGTTAACCATCCACAGGCCCATCATCATCGACACCACCGCGTCAATTTCATAAAGCCAGCCTTCACCTTTGCTCCAGCTCTGGTTGGCGATATAGGCAATAAACGCGACGGCGGCGCCGATAAAAGTCCAGGGGACGGGCTTAATTAAGAGGGCCTTAATTGCCGGATATTTCCACGCCATTGCGCCCAGGATAAAAAAGGGCAGGAAGAACAGGGTCTGCATAACCACAAAATTAAACAGGGCATTGCCTAACAGCTGTGGCTCAAAAATAAAGAGCAGTCGCCGGATCGCGCCCCAAATGAGGCTGCAAACCAGAATAGCCAGGCTAAGTTTAGTCCAGTTCAGCTCGGAATAGTCCGTTAATGATCGCCCGTCACGCAGCTTTTTAAACAGCCATGCACCGGTTATGGTCAACATCACCAACACCAGTAAAAACCACAGGTGTGAGATAAGATCCCAGCTAAGCGCATTAAATTTCTGATACAGCGTGAGCTGGCTCCAGTCGCCGATTTTTGAGGTCCATGCTTTCAGCATAAAAAACTGCGGCAGCGTAAGCAGCGGAACGGCAGCCAGCATAGGAATACCCACCCGCTCCAGACGCACTTTCAGCCAGTATTGCGGGCTATAGCGTAAGAAAAGCATATAGGAAAAATAGCCGGAAATAACGAAGAACACCTGCATACGAAAAGCGTGAATAAAATCATTCAGCAGCGTAAGCCATTCGGAAGTGTGCGGACTATTTACTGACCAGCTTTGGCTGGAATAAATCAACGAGACGTGAAAAGGCACCCCTAAAAGCATCAGATAAGCTCTGATCGAGTCAAAAAAATATTCTCGCTGCCCGGTCTTTTTTATCATATTCGTCCCATATTCAATATGTTACAGCGTTTGCTCGCCCTGAGCCACGCTAAAGCTTAGCGCTTACTCTAGTGGAGAAAACACAGGTATACTATCAGGGGAATCCGTATCCGCTAAGCAGTTGAGAACAGGGCGCTAAAAGCAGCAAATGCGAGGAACAAAAATGGTGTTGGGCTGTCGGAGTTACGAATTATCCATTAAGATGGATGGGATTGATTTAAGCACACGAAAGGGGGGGATGTGCTGATTAAAATGAAAAATAAGCCAAAACTGATGAAATTGCGTCTGCTTGGCGCAACGGTTTTGCTGTCAATGTATGCCAGCTCCGGCTGGGCTTTCAGCATTGATGATGTAGCAAAACAGGCGAAAGATTTGGCCGGGAAAGGGTATGAAGCGCCCAAAAGCAATTTACCTTCCCAACTGCGCGAGATGAAATATGCTGATTATCAGCAGATCCAGTTCAATCGCGATAAAGCCTGGTGGAGCAAGCTGAAAACCCCGTTCAAGCTGGAATTCTATCACCAGGGTATGTACTTCGACACGCCGGTGCAAATTAATGAAGTGACGGCTTCTACCGTTCACGAGATTAAATATTCACCGGACTTCTTTAATTTCGGCAATGTTAAGCACGATCCTGAAACCGTTAAAAACCTCGGTTTTGCCGGATTTAAAGTGCTTTACCCGCTTAACAGCAAAAATAAAAAAGATGACGAGATCACCAGCTTCCTGGGCGCCAGCTATTTCCGCGTTATCGGTGCCGGTCAGGTTTATGGTCTCTCTTCACGTGGGCTGGCTATCGACACCGCGCTGCCATCTGGCGAGGAGTTCCCGCGTTTCAAAACGTTTTGGGTAGAACGACCAAAGCCGGCTGACAAACATCTGATTATCTATGCGCTGCTTGATTCGCCGCGGGCGACAGGTGCCTATCGCTTCCTGATCACGCCAGGGAAAGAAACCACGGTTGACGTCCAGTCAAAAGTTTTCCTGCGCGATAAAGTCGGTAAGTTGGGCGTAGCCCCGCTGACCAGCATGTACCTGTTCGGTGCTAACCAGCCTTCATCGCAGGTTAACTTCCGTCCTGCCCTGCATGATTCTGACGGCCTGTCGATCCATGCCGGCAACGGCGAGTGGATCTGGCGTCCGCTGAACAACCCTAAACACCTCGCGGTCAGCACCTTTACCGTAGAGAATCCAAAAGGCTTTGGCCTGCTGCAGCGCGGCCGTGATTTCTCTCAGTATCAGGATCTGGATGACCGTTACGATCTGCGCCCGAGTGGCTGGATTGAGCCGCAGGGCGACTGGGGCAAGGGACGCGTCGAGCTGGTTGAAATCCCAACGGCTGATGAAACCAACGACAACGTGGTAGCTTACTGGACGCCGGAAAGCCTGCCAGAGCCGGGTAAAGAGATGAACTTTAAGTATCGTCTGCACTTTACTCGTGATGAAAACCAGCTGCATTCGCCAGATATGGCGTTTGTGAAGGATACATTACGTTCAACCGGTGATGTGAAACAGTCCAACCTGGTTCGCCAGCCGGACGGCACGGTTGCCTTTATCGTTGACTTTGCCGGTCAGGATATGAGCAAGCTGCCTGCCGATACGCCGGTCGCACCACAGGTCAGCATCGGTAACAACGGCGAGCTGGTGGAAAACAGCGTGCGCTACAACCCGGTCACCAAGGGCTGGCGTCTGGCGATCCGTTTACGTGTTAAGGACAACAAACAGCCTACAGAGATGCGTGCTGCGCTGGTTAACGGCGACAAAACGCTGACCGAAACCTGGAGCTATCAGTTGCCTGCCAATGAATAAGACAAAAGCTGATTATATCGATGCGCTGCCTCTGCCGGCCGAACGGAAAGAGGCGCTGCTGAACGCGTTGCCCGAGCAGTCTGATGAGGCGTTAAGCCAGCTGCATCAGATGTTGGGCGAAGCGCCAACGCCGGAACGCGCAGACGACGCGCCTCTGGCTTCGGTGAAATCACGTATTGAGATGACGTGGCCGGATGCCGTGGGCAAAGGCGAGCAGTTTGCCGAAGATGCGCTGCATCGCACCACGCTCAAGGCCATGCCGCCCCATACGCGTTCTTCTATGTATCCTGAAGCCTGGCGCACTAACCCGGTTTCACGCGCATGGGATTCTTTACGTGGCCACAAAAGCAAACCGCGTTATGCCAATGCCGAGGAGCAGCGGTCAGAAGACAAATGGCGACACGTCGGTTCGATTCGTCGCTATATTTTACTGCTGCTGACCATCTCGCAAACGGTCATTGCGACCTGGTACATGAAGACCATTCTGCCTTATCAGGGCTGGGCGCTGATCGATCCTATGGAGATGATCAACCAGAACTGGCAGCAGTCGGTGCTGCAAATCCTGCCGTACGTGCTGCAAACGGGGATTCTGTTCCTGTTCGCTGTGCTGTTCTGCTGGGTTTCTGCTGGCTTCTGGACGGCGCTGATGGGCTTTTTACAGCTGCTGATCGGCAAAGACAAATACAGTATCTCGTACAACAGTAACGATACCGATCCCATTAATCCGGAGCATCGTACCGCGCTGATTATGCCGATCTGTAACGAAGACGTGGAACGCGTCTTCGCCGGTTTGCGTGCTACCTGGGAATCCGTGGTCAGAACGGGTGAGCAGCAGCATTTCGACGTTTATATCCTTAGCGACAGCTACAACCCGGACATCGCGATGGCCGAGCAAAAAGCGTGGATGGAGCTGGTACGCGATGTGGGGGGAGAAGGGCGCATTTTCTATCGTCGCCGTCGCCGCCGCGTGGAGCGTAAAAGTGGTAACAGTGATGACTTTTGTCGTCGCTTGGGAATCCAGTACAGCTATATGGTCGTACTGGATGCGG
>NZ_DALZCD010000253.1:0-6473 GCF_031978025.1 Erwinia sp. | reverse complement strand
CACCGTGCCGATGAGGCCGAACGACGCGCCCGTCAGGCAGAGCAGCGGCTGGCACGTTAGCGGGCGCGCCACCGGGACACTGCTGCAGGTGATTGTTTTCCTCTGGCAGCAAATCCACTACCGCGTCGCCTAAAACCCAGACTCTGTTCATTACGCCTCCTGTAAAAAGTAAGCTTAAAGCTAAACCGCTTTAGCGATAATAACAACTCTCTGTCTGTCCCAAAGAGAGATTCGGAAAAAAGAGGCGTACCGTTCTGGCAGTGGGTCATCTGCCGTTCGGCGCCTTATCCTGTGGGAAAGAGGAGTGCCCTTTTTGATGAATCAAGGCGATGAACGGCGATTTTCATGCTGAAAATAATAATTTAATGGCACGATAGCGACGAGAAGACAGGTTTGGCCAGAGAGGGATCCCATTATATTTTCCTTCACCGCCGCGATACCTGTCGTCTTCGGTCGATCGCTACAGGTAACGGCTCTCAATCGAAAAGAGTCGGATCCGCAATCAGCGCCGATTTCGGCCCACCTTAACTGCAAATGAAAAATATAGCTGACCCACATTAAGTAATGGGCTCGCATTTATCCTGCCCGACTCGCAATCCAGTCTGCCGGGCTTACAATAACTGCGAATCAGCTTTCATCGTTTTTTGAAAGTCCCTAACACTAAGGACTGTTAGAATAATTTCTTTTTGAAATAAGGAATTACCTTATGAACGCCAGTGGTAATAATTCAATCGCCGCAACTAATACATATCGTACGGAATTGGTGAGTACGAATTCGTTGAAAAGCGAAACAGCTATAATGGAATTTGTCCTTGCACCCATGTTGGCCGTCCAGTTCAGATATACATGGCCGTTTTTTTAAAGAAATCTCATCTACTCCTCTTTTAATATGAAAAATGTTTTTTAAGGAGAATATTTATATGCCTGTAAGTGGAATTGGTAGTGGCTCTCAAAATTTTGGGGGCGTCAGCACATCTGAAAGCGCACGCAATCAGACCTGTTAATCGTCGGAGTTGGCACGCAACATCCATAAAGTTCAGCAGTCAACATATGGATTTAGCAGGGGGCATCAGCGCCAGAATGCAGTGGATCTCCGTGTAGAAACATCGATTAAGTCAACAAGTTTTGGTAATCCAGTATCCCGTGCTACCACCACCCTGGTAGATAAACTTGGGAGCGGAACCAAAATTAAACCTTAAAACTAATTTTAACTCTATTGATGAATAAGGCTTAAAATATGCAGATAGTCAATTACGTGCATGCAAAAGTTTTACACAGCAGCAATGCTGCATTCAGTCTGGCCATGAAAGATAATAAGTACAGTTCATTTGCAGAAAAAATCATCTCAGTTAAAAATGAAAATGCGCACTGTGCTCTTATTAATGCGCACTCTTCTCTGAGAAAAGAAGTATTGACTATGAATAAAATATCGAAGTACGAGGGTTTTTTGAAAAACATTTCAGAAATAAAGCCTCAGGATTGTCAAAATTCTGGTATCTCAAACTATAACGATCGTCTTCCCAGACTGGCAGTAATAAAAATTAACGGAAACGATCATGAGTATTTTCTTCCTTACAACAATCAGCCAAAAAGTGTAACTATTACCACTGCTAAAGAAAGACTTGTTTAGATATCACTGAATCACCCTGTAAAACTATAAAAAAAGCGAATGCGTATTTTTTAAGTAGACCCAAAGCAGGCAACCCGGTGAGACAGTTTTTCTGTCTCATCAGGGTTGTTTTCACTCATCCTGGCGTTACGTTTTTATCATCTGGCGTTAAATGAGACAGTTTTCATTATTTTGGCACTTTACGGCTACGCCCGTGTTTCAACCAGCGACCAGGATCTGACTCTGCAGATACAAATTCTCCGCGCTGCCGGTTGTGAAATCATTCGTGCAGAAAAAGGCAGCGGAAACAGCCGGTCCGGAAGGAGCGAGTTGCAGCTGTTGCTGGCTTTCCTGCACCCCGGTGATACGTTGATGGTGACTCACGTGGATCGCCTGGCCCGCAGCATTAAGGACCTGCAGGATATCTTGTATGCCCTGAATCAACAGGGCGTAACGCTCAGGGCAACGGAACAGCCTATGGGCACGTGTCCGGCAGCAGGTAAAGCCTTCCTTGATATGCCGGGTGTTTTCGCTGAGTTTGAAACCAACCTGCGACGTGAACGTCAGAGGGAAGGGATTGCCGCAGCGAAAGCACGGGCCGTGTACCGCGGAAGAAAGCCCTCATGCGGAGATCTGGCGCCTGTACGCCACGGAGAATATGGGGGCCACGGCCATAGTCCGCCAGCTCGGGATTGGGTGGACCTCAGTCTACCGGGCGCTGGAAAATTATGAGCAGCCGGCGTAGCGCCCGGCTGATTCCCTGTTGCAACTACGGCAACGGTTCGATCGCCCGCCGCCAAAAAGCCCTGAACGGGCCACCCAGATTGCCACCGCCGCTCAGTTATAGGGTATTTCAGTCACGACGGTTTATCGCGCTCCTCGTCTGGTCCTCAGACCACGCACAGCTTACCGCCGCGATCGTGGCCAGCAACGGATACTCCCCCTCTGTGGAACATTACTGTGAACTGATTGCCGCGCTAAACCACGCTGATGCTGTTCAGCGTGGTGGATGACCGGAGCGGGTTTACTTACCAGTAATACCGGTGTGTGGTGAGGATGCGGAATCAGCGCTGCGTTTTCTCTTTAACGCCATGGCATTAAAAGCCAGGTCTGATTTTCCTTTCCAGGGCCGCCCGAAAATGCTGTACCTCGGTAACGGACCCGTGGCCAAAAGTCCTATGTTCCAGTCCCTGAAAGTTGACTGGCTGACGCAGACACCGGCAGTTAAGGATGGCACCGCAGAGTCTGAGCCGCAGGTTCAGGTTACTTTTCGCGGGCGAGAGGATTGCCGAAGAGGCTTTTATAAAGGGGGCCGGTTCCGAAAAAGGCGTGGCTTTTGCCCGAATCACCAGCACCAATACCGTATATCGGAAAAGAGCAGCAGGCCAGCAAGCGAATGCAGCCGCTGGCGTAACGCCGGCCGCTGCACTAAAAAGTCAGATATCCGTTTTTTCGCCGTACTCGCAAAGATCCTCAATTAAACAGGAGCCGCAGCGCGGTTTGCGGGCAATGCAGGTATAGCGGCCATGCAGGATCAGCCAGTGGTGACAGTCTACTTTGAACGCTTTCGGCACGACTTTTAACAGTTTTTCTTCTACCTGTTCAACGTTCTTGCCCGGCGCGAATTTGGTACGATTGCAGACGCGAAAGATATGGGTATCCACAGCGATAGTCGGCCAGCCAAAAGCGGTATTCAGCACCACGTTCGCCGTTTTACGCCCCACGCCCGGCAACGCTTCCAGTGCCTCACGGCTCTCCGGGACCTCGCCACCGTGCTGCTCCAGTAAAATACGGCAGGTTTTTATCACGTTTTCGGCCTTGCTGTTAAACAGGCCAATGGTCTTGATGTACGCTTTCACGCCGTCGACGCCCAGCGCCAGCATCGCAGCTGGCGTGTTGGCGACCGGATAGAGCTTTGCGGTCGCCTTATTGACGCTAACGTCGGTGGCCTGCGCGGAGAGCAATACGGCGATCAGCAGCTCAAAAGGCGTAGTGAAAACCAGTTCCGTGGTGGGATGCGGATTATTATCGCGCAGCCGCACCAAAATTTGCTGACGTTTATCCTTGTTCACAGCGTACTCGGTGCTCCTGTTGGCAGGGCGGCTTCTGCCGCCTTCCGCGCCGCACGGGCCTTCAGCTTGTTATCGATCAGGTATTTTGCGGCCAGTAACATGCCCAGGCCGATAAACGCGCCCGGCGGCAGCATCGCCAGCAGCATTGGCGAATCAAAATGAACAACCTGTACGCGCAGGACTTTTGCCCACGGGCCAAGCAGCTGATCGGCACCGTTGAAAATAGTGCCGTTGCCAATCACTTCACGTAGCGATCCCAGCACGAACATCACGCTGGTGGCACCAAGGCCAATGGCCATCCCATCCAGCGCGGCCAGCGGCACGCTACTGCGCGAGGCAACCGCCTCTGCGCGGCCCACCACAATACAGTTAGTGACAATCAGCGGGATAAAGATACCTAACGACTGGTAAAGCCCGTAGGCATAGGCGTTAATCAGCATCTGCACGCAGCTCACCACGGCAGCAATAATCATCACGTAAATCGGAATGCGAATATCGGTCGGCACCCAGCGGCGTGAAGCCGAAATCGCGCTGTTAGTGCAGGTCAGCACCAGCGTGGTAGCCAGACCGAGGCCCAGCGCATTGGTGGCGGTTGACGTCACCGCCAGCAGCGGGCACAGGCCCAGCAGCTGCACCAGCGCCGAGTTATTTTTCCACAGCCCACCGATTAGCAGGGTTTTAGCTTCACTCATTGGAGTCTCCACAGGTTGGCAGCGAGGACAGCTGCCCCGGCAACGTTTCAACATACAGCGTGGCGCGTTTTGTCGCGTTTACCACTGCCCGCGGTGTGATGGTGGCGCCGGTAAACTGATCGAAATCACCGCCGTCTTTTTTCACCGCAAAATGCTGGTCATCTTTTCCGCTCAGCCTGACGCCGCTGAAGCTTTCAATCCAGTTGGAGATACGCAGCTCGATTTTATCGCCCAGTCCTGGCGTTTCATGATGCTCCACCACGCGCACACCCAGCACTTTTCCGCTGAAATCTGCGCCGACAATCATCCGGATTGCGCCAGAATAGCCGTCTGGGGCGGTGGTCTCAATAGCTACCGCCACCGGCTTATCCTCTTTGCGCGCCAGATAAAGGCGATGTGTTCCTTTACCCAGCGTCGGATCGCTGACCAGATAGCACTCCTGCTGCAGAGCATTAGTATAGAGTGTCGGCGGCACGACCTGATCCAGCAGGCTTTTTTGCTGCAGCGTTGTCTGGTGATCAATAGTCGGTTTAGTCACGCTGTTAATCACCGCGGTCAGACCGGTGGTGACCGCAGCGAACAGCGCCAGCGTCACGCCGTTTTTACGAATCGCATCCAGCATTACTTTTCCTTACGATGGCCGTAAACGCGCGGCTGCGTGTAATAGTCGATCAGCGGGACGGCAATATTCGCCAGCAGCACGGCAAACGCCACGCCGTCAGGATAGCCGCCAAAGCTGCGGATCAGCCAAACCAGCAGGCCAATCAGTACGCCATAAAGCAGACGACCTTTGTTAGTGGTGGACGCCGTCACCGGATCGGTGGCAATAAAAAAGGCACCGAGCATGGTTGCGCCGGAAAAAAGATGGATCGCCGGTGAAACCAGGCTGCCAGGGGAAAAGAACCAGCCGAGCGTGGAGAAAAACGCCAGCGACAGCAGCATACTGACCGGGATATGCCAGCGAATACTGTGGGTAAACAGCAGAAACAGGCCGCCAGCCAGGTAACCGATATTGACCCACTGCCAGCCCAGACCGGCAATGACGCCGCTGTAAATGGGCAGCGCCTGTAGCTGCTCTGCACTGTGTCCGGCACGAAGCCCGGTTTTAAAGGTATCCAGCGGCGTGGCCTGGCTGACGCCGTCCACGCCGAGCTGCAGCTGCTGCATAGTGTGACCATCCAGCGTCAACCCGTGGAAAATAATGTGTAACGCATCCCAGAAAGTAGGCGTGACGGACTGTAAAGCGTCCGGCGGCAGCCAGCTGGTCATCTGTACCGGGAAAGAGATCAGCAGAACCACATAGCCAACCATCGCCGGGTTGAAGGGGTTCTGGCCCAGGCCGCCATAGAGCTGCTTGGAGATGACTACGGCAAAGATCGTGCCGATAGTAATGACCCACCATGGCGCCAGCGGCGGAATACTGATTGCCAGCAGTAGGGCGGTCAGCAGAGCGGAGTTGTCGCCCAGCGTTTTGCCCAACGGCAGTTTACGCAGCTTAAGGATTGCCGCTTCAGAGCCGATGCCTGCTGCAGCGGCAATCGCGATTTGGATCAGGGTGCCCCAGCCGAAAAACCAGCACTGAGCGGCTATGCCGGGCAGCGTGGCAGCCAGCACCAACAGCATGATGGTGCTGGTGCTGCGACGATTATGGGTGTAAGGCGAACTAGCGATGCGAAAAGCCATTTAATCCTCTTGCGTAGAATGTTGCGCCTTACGCGCTTTAACGCGAGCGATGGCCGCCGCCACCGCTGCTTTACGGCGATCGTCAGGTTCTGACGAAGATGTAATATCCGGCTGCGGCGCGGCTTGTGTCGGTTGCGCGGCGTCACCGGCTGCCTGTGCCGCGGCTTTCTTCGCTTTGGCGCGGGCAATAGCTGCTTCAACGGCCGCTTTACGCGGATCGACCGACGCGGCGTCCGGCTGAACAGTCGCCTGCGGCGCGGCTTCTGTCGGTTGTGCGGCATCACCGGCTGCCTGTGCCGCCGCTTTCTTCGCTTTGGCACGGGCGATAGCGGCCTCGACGGCCGCCTTGCGCGGATCGACCGGCGCGGCTTCCGCCGGTTGCGCGGCGTCACCGGCTGCCTGTGCCGCCGCTTTCTT
>NZ_DALZCD010000252.1:0-6481 GCF_031978025.1 Erwinia sp. | reverse complement strand
TGCCTTGAGACAATGTCTGGTTTTTGACGGGATCTGTGGAACGGAGTAAAAATGGGTCAGGAAAAGCTTTATATAGAGAAAGAGTTAAGCTGGTTATCCTTTAATGAGCGCGTTTTACAGGAAGCGGCGGACAAAACCAATCCCCTGATTGAACGGATGCGGTTTTTGGGCATCTACTCCAATAATCTGGAAGAGTTTTATAAAGTCCGCTTTGCCGATCTCAAACGCCGCATTTTGATTGGGGAAGAACAGGGTTCGCCCGACACGCCGCGCCACCTGCTAAAAAAAATTCAGGCTCGCGTGCTGAAAGCCGATCAGGAGTTTGACGGCCTCTATAACGATTTGCTGCTGGAAATGGCACGCAACCAAATCTTTCTGATTAACGAACGCCAGCTCTCTCCCAACCAGCAAAGCTGGCTGCGACACTATTTCAAACACGAGCTGCGTCAGCACATCACGCCGATCCTGGTTTATCCCGATACCGATCTGATTGAGTTTCTGAAGGACGACTACACCTATCTGGCCGTAGAGATTATTCGTGGTGAAGAGATTAACCATGCGCTGCTGGAAATCCCGTCCGACAAAGTGCCGCGCTTCGTCAATCTGCCCCCTGAAACGCCACGCCGTCGTAAACCGATGATTCTGTTAGATAACATCTTGCGCTATTGTCTGGGCGATATCTTCAGCGGCTTTTTTGATTATGACGCGTTGAACGCCTATTCGATGAAGATGACCCGCGATGCGGAATATGACCTGGTCACCGAAATGGAGTCCAGCCTGCTGGAGCTGATGTCTTCCAGCCTGAAGCAACGCCTGACCGCCGAGCCGGTACGCTTTGTCTATCAGCGTGACATGCCCGACGCGATGGTGGAAATGCTCAGCAAGAAGCTGAACATCAGCAATTACGATTCTATCGTGCCCGGCGGCCGTTACCACAACTTCAAAGACTTTATCGGTTTCCCGAACGTCGGCAAGGCCAATCTGGTCAACAAGCCGCTGCCGCAGCTGCGCCATATCTGGTTCGATCGCTTCCGCAACGGCTTTGACGCCATTCGCAATCGCGACGTACTGCTCTACTACCCTTATCACACCTTTGAGCACGTGCTGGAGCTGCTGCGTCAGGCCTCCTTCGACCCTGCCGTGCTGGCGATCAAGATCAATATTTACCGCGTGGCGAAGAACTCACGCATTATCGATGCCATGATCCACGCCGCCTATAACGGTAAAAAAGTCACCGTGGTGGTGGAGCTGCAGGCACGCTTCGATGAAGAAGCAAATATCCACTGGGCGAAACGCCTGACGGAAGCGGGCGTGCACGTGATTTTCTCCGCGCCCGGTCTGAAAATTCACGCCAAGCTGTTTTTAATTTCCCGTCGGGAAAACGGCGAAATTGTCCGCTATGCCCATATCGGCACCGGCAATTTCAACGAGAAAACCGCGCGCATTTACACCGACTATTCTTTGTTAACCGCAGACGCCCGCCTGACTAATGAGGTCAGACGCGTCTTTAACTTTATTGAAAACCCTTATCGTCCGGTCACTTTCGAGCACCTGATGGTGTCGCCGCAGAATTCACGGCAGATGCTTTATCAGCTGATCGACAATGAGATAGCCAACGCGCAGAAAGGCGTGCAGGCAGGCATCACGCTGAAGATCAACAACCTGGTTGATAAAGGTCTGGTGGACAGGCTTTATACCGCTTCCAGCGTCGGTGTGAAGGTCAATTTGCTGGTGCGCGGCATGTGCTCGCTGATCCCTAATCTGCCGGGCATCAGCGACAATATTCGCGTCATCAGCATCGTCGACCGCTATCTGGAGCACGACCGCGTCTATATTTTTGACAACGGCGGGGACAAAAAAGTGTTCCTCTCTTCTGCCGACTGGATGACGCGCAATATTGATTATCGTATTGAAGTGGCCTGCTGCATCCTTGACCCTATTCTGAAACAGCGTGTGCTGGATATTATTGGCATCCTCTTCAGTGATACGCTTAAGGCGCGCTTCGTAGACAAAGAACTTAGCAACCGTTACGTTCCGCGCGGCAACCGCCGCAAGGTGCGCGCGCAGTTGGCTATTTACGATTACATTAAATCTCTGGAACAACCTGACTAATCACTATGCCAATATCCCAGAAAAGTACGCCCAAACCCCAGGAGTTTGCCGCCATTGACTTGGGCTCAAACAGTTTTCATATGGTGATTGCCCGCGTGGTGGACGGTGCCATGCAGGTGCTCGGCAGGTTGAAACAGCGAGTGCATCTGGCCGACGGGCTGGATCATAACAACGTGCTGGCCGAAGAGGCGATAGAGCGCGGCCTGAGCTGCCTGGCGCTGTTCGCCGAGCGCCTGCAGGGTTTCAGCGCGGCCAACGTCACCATCGTAGGCACCCACACGCTGCGTCAGGCCGTTAACGCGGAAGATTTTTTACAGCGCGCGGCGGACGTTATCCCCTACCCGATTGAAGTCATTTCCGGTCAGGAAGAGGCACGCCTGATTTTTATGGGCGTGGAGCACACCCAGCCTGAAAAAGGCCGCAAGCTGGTGATCGACATTGGTGGTGGCTCGACCGAGCTGGTGATCGGTGAGGATTTCGAGCCCAAACTGGTAGAAAGCCGCCGCATGGGCTGCGTCAGCTTCGCCAATCTCTATTTCCCCGGCGGCGTCATCAGTAAAGAGAATTTTCGCCGCGCGCGGCTGGCCGCCACGCAGAAACTGGAAACGCTTTCCTGGCAGTACCGCCTGCACGGCTGGCAGTATGCGCTGGGTGCGTCTGGCACCATCAAAGCTACGGTAGAAGTGTTGCAGGCGATGGGTGAGAAAGACAAGTTAATCACGCCGGAACGGCTGGAAAAACTTTATGACGAGGTCATCAAACATAAATCTTTCGACAGCCTGAGCGTGCCGGGCCTCTCCGACGAACGTAAAGTGGTGTTTGTGCCGGGCCTGGCTATTCTGTGCGGCGTTTTCGACGCGCTGGCTATTCGTGAACTCAGGCTGTCGGACGGCGCGCTGCGCGAAGGCGTGCTGTATGAGATGGAGGGCCGCTTTCGCCATCAGGATATTCGTAGCCGTACCGCGCAGAGCATGGCGAACCACTACGCTATCGACAGCGACCAGGCGAGGCGCGTGCTGGACACCACCGAACAGCTCTACGTCCAGTGGCGGGATCAAAACCCTAAGCAGGCCAATCCACAGCTTGCCGCACTGCTGAAATGGGCAGCGATGCTGCATGAAGTGGGGCTGACCATCAACCACAGCGGCCTGCATCGCCATTCGTCTTATATCCTGCAAAACACCAATATGCCGGGCTTTAATCAGGATCAGCAGACGCTGTTGGCTACGCTGGTGCGCTGGCATCGCAAAGGGGTCAAGGTGGACGAGCTGCCACGCCTGACGCTCTACAAGAAAAAACAGTTTCTGCCGCTGGTGTTTCTGCTGCGGCTGGGCACGCTGCTGAATAATCAGCGCCAGGCCACTTCGACGCCCGATTCGCTGCTGTTGGAGACGGACGACGGCCACTGGACGCTGACTTTCCCCCGCGATTACTTCAGCCAGAATAACCTGGTCCAGCTCGATCTGGAGCGCGAACAGAGCTACTGGAAAGAGGTAACCGGCTGGCAGCTGATGATTAAAGAGTCTGATGAATGAACCAGAAGCCCGACAATTATTACACCGAAAAGTATCAGCTTACCGCCCCGCACTCCGAAGTCGTGGCGGCCGTTAATCAGATAATGCCCGGTGGTCGGGCGCTCGATCTGGGCTGCGGAAGCGGGCGGAATGCGCTTTGGCTGCATTCAAAGGGATTTGATGTGACCGCCTGGGATCGCAACCCGGCCCGTCTTGAACAAATCATTGCCGAAGAGAAGCTGAGCGGTATTCATCCCGCCGTAAAAGATCTTAATGACGTGCGGTTTAATGGCGCTTATGAGCTGGTGCTGTCGACCGTAGTGATGATGTTTTTACAACCGGATGCCATTCCACAGCTGATTGCCGATATGCAGGCCAGCACGGTGCGAGGTGGCTATAACCTGATTGTCTCGGCGATGAGCACAGAGGATTACCCGTGCTCGCTCTTCCCGTTCGCCTTTAAATCCGGCGAGCTGAGCGAGTACTACCGTAAATGGCAGATCGTAAAATATAACGAGAATGTCGGCCAGCTGCACCGTACGGATGAACATGGCAACCGTATCTCGCTGCGTTTCGCCACGCTGCTGGCGCAAAAAGAACGGGTAAAAGAGTAACGGTCAGCCGGGTGCAGGCTGCCCGGCTTCTTCCATCCATAACCGCAGCGGCCTGGCTTCCCCATACAGCGCGCCCTGCAGATAATCGACGCCCAGCTTGCGCAGCAGATTATCCGCCTGCTGCGTGTCCACATCCGTTGCCACAATCTGCATTTTTTTCAGCCGGGCCATAATGCAGGTTGATTCAATAATTTGGTAGTCCAGGCTGTTATCAAGCATATTACGAACAAACTCACCGTGAAGCGTCAGCATATCGGCTTCAATCGGCTTTAACAGCGCATAGCTGCCGTAGCCACGCCCGAAGTGACTGATAGCCACGCGGCAGCCCAGCCGGCGCAGCTGGTCAAGCGTGCGGTATCCCCCGCTGAACGGCGTCAGCATCGGCGACTCTTCTACATAAAGTATCAGCTGCCACGGTTCAACCCCGTAGTCCTGCAATATTGCCTGAATATCTTTTGCCAGCCCGGGCCTGCACAGGCTCAGGGTAAAAAGCGCTGTAGCCAGGCGCAGCCCGGGCCGCGTCTCCCGATGTTCGTCGATAAAAGCGAGAACCTGGCGCAACCGCCAGCAGTCCAGCGTCCAGGTCAGGCCGAACTCGTTGACGATGGGATAGAATTCTTCTGCCGATATTGGCTCACGACGATCGTTTTCCAGCGCGAGCCAGACAGAATAATAGTCATCCCCCCGCACGCCGCAAATTCTCTGCGCGATGAGTTGAAAACCCTCAGACTTCAGCGCCTGTTGAACCGTATTCAGCAGCGAAATCTTTTTACTGATGCGGTACTGAACCGGCTGCGTCATTTTCTGCCGTAGATTCTCCGTTATACCACTGGTCAACGACAGCTCCGCCATGCCGCTTAGCTCGCCCAGCAGTTCGTAAAGATGGTTGACCGGCGGCAACACGCTGCAATAGCTGACACCGATACCGGGATGGACCGGCAGGCCATCCCAACTCAGGCAGTAATCTTTTAGCCTGGCGGCGAGGTTTTCAATACGCGCCACTGGCACAATGCCTTCAAGCCGCATCACTAAATCGAACCCGGGCAGTTGATAAACATCCTCCCCCTGTAGGAGTTCGGGTTTCAGGTGTCCGGCCAGGCTACTTTTATAATGAATACGCAGGCGCAGGCCGTAGGTGCGACTCAGGCGATCCAGATCGGGGATAGTCAGAAAGCAAAGCGTCGAGCTGGAGCTGTTCGCCAGCGCCAGGCTCAGCGCGCGCAGATTGGGCAAATTCATCACGGGATCGTTTAATGCTGCCGCTTTGGTTCTGGCCAGCGTACGGCGCTGGCGCGTGGTGATAGCCGCCATCAGTAGCAGGCTAAGACTGAAAACGATCAGATTGGCTGAAATAACCGCCAGCTGGTAAGGCCCCGTATCCGGATGGAGAAAGCGATCGCGCAGCTGATAAAGCGCTATTAGCAGCAGTGCCCAAACCAGCCCGGTAAAAAGATAGCCAAAACGCATGGCTGCCCAGAGCATTAAAGGCAGGATCAGAGGCAGACCGTACTCGGTTGTTAATAAATTATGTCGGCCCGAGGCGAGCAGCAGCAGCATGGTCAGCAGGAAAACTAACATCAGCGCCCATACTGCGCATTCCGTTTTGCTGACCTCGGGCGAAAATTGCTGGCGCAGTTGGAAAATCGTCAGCCGCAGATAGCCTGGACTGCGCAGGCTGCGAACAATCAGATAGCAGACCGGCACCATGGTGATACAGGCCAGCAGCACGGACTGAAAATTCAACAGTGTATGCAGCGATAAGGGGTCCCAGGAGAAGATCGATCCTTTGATTGGAACCAGGTCCGCCGCCACCAGCACCTGCATGGTAAAAACAAACAGCGAGGGGATAAAAATAGCCAGCCAGAAACACCGTTCAGGCATCAGGCGCAGCTCGCCACAGTTAACGCCCCAGCGTCTTTTCACCTGCAGTCGGTAGCCAGTCCAGCCGCTCAACAGCACGATCAGCCATGCGGCAACAATCGCTGCCGCTGCCGCCGGCACGTAGCGATTAAAATAATAAACGCTCAGCCCCACAGCGATCCCCGGAAAAGCCTTCCAGTCATATACCAGTAGCATCGCTATCATCATTGCCAGCGGCAGATAGATAAGATAAACGTAGCCTTCCAGCATCGACAGGTGCACCGATAGCTGCGTCGTGAACGGCATCAGGATAGCCGGCAGAATAAGGGCCAGTCCCCAGGGGCTGTGACGACAGCGGTTAAGGCGGGCCTTGATGATCAT
>NZ_DALZCD010000251.1:0-6482 GCF_031978025.1 Erwinia sp. | reverse complement strand
CCCTGATCCACCCAATCGCAATGGACGACGGTCTGCGTTTCGCAATCCGTGAAGGTGGTCGTACCGTTGGCGCGGGTGTTGTTGCTAAAGTTATCGCTTAATCGCTGATAATATTTGACGCAACGCACAAGAAGAGGGCATCATTTGATGCCCTTTTTGCACGCTGTAACATAGAACCTGGCTCATCAGTGATTTTCAACCATAATCATTGCTGAGGCAGGCTCTGTAGCACGGCGTTATATGCCGAGTTTCGCCTGAGCGCATTATTCGGTTCGGTTGCCGCGTATTACGGGGCAAAATAGTTTCTGATCTATTGTGGCAGGTTGGTTTATGAGTGCTAATACCGAAGCTCAAGGGAGCGGGCGTGGACTGGAAACGGTAAAGTGGTTAGGCGTGGCGCTGCTACTGCTCGTGGCCGTGGTCGGCAACTACTATTATCGTGATGTCACCCTCCCGCTGCGCGCGCTGGCCGTTGTAATCCTGATCGCAGCAGCAGGTGGCATTGCGCTGCTGACGACAAAGGGCAAAGCAACCCTGGCTTTTGCCCGCGAAGCGCGCACAGAAGTTCGCAAGGTTATTTGGCCGACTCGTCAGGAAACGTTGCATACCACGTTAATCGTTGCCGCGGTTACTGCCGTGATGTCACTGATTTTGTGGGGACTGGATGGTATTCTGGTCCGTCTGGTATCGTTTATCACTGGCCTGAGGTTCTGAGATGTCTGAAGCTCCAAAAAAGCGCTGGTACGTCGTTCAGGCGTTTTCCGGCTTTGAAGGCCGTGTAGCCCAGTCGCTGCGCGAGCATATCAAATTACATAACATGGAAGAGCTTTTTGGCGATGTCATGGTGCCAACCGAAGAAGTGGTTGAAATCCGTGGCGGTCAGCGTCGCAAAAGCGAACGCAAGTTCTTCCCGGGCTATGTTCTGGTACAAATGGTCATGAACAATGCAAGCTGGCACTTAGTGCGTAGCGTGCCTCGCGTCATGGGATTCATTGGTGGTACATCCGATCGTCCGGCACCTATTAGCGATAAAGAAGTCGACGCGATCATGAACCGCCTGCAGTCTGCTGGCGATAAGCCACGTCCGAAAACCCTGTTTGAACCAGGCGAAATGGTCCGCGTCAACGACGGTCCGTTTGCTGATTTCAACGGCGTGGTCGAAGAAGTGGATTATGAGAAAAGCCGCCTGAAAGTTTCCGTTTCTATCTTTGGCCGCGCTACGCCGGTTGAGCTGGACTTCGGACAGGTTGAGAAAGGCTGATCGGCCTACATAAAATGTAAGCCAAAGACCGGAATAACGGTTGCGGAAGGCGCGAAATTGCCCTACAATTTCGCGCCTTTTGTTTTTATGCGCTGCTACAGCGCGTGAATATTAATTACGGGGAGCTCTTTGCCGAGCGATTGAACCCAATAGAGGAAATATCATGGCTAAGAAAGTACAAGCCTACGTCAAGCTGCAGGTTGCAGCTGGTATGGCAAACCCAAGTCCGCCAGTTGGTCCGGCACTGGGTCAGCAGGGCGTTAACATCATGGAATTCTGTAAAGCGTTTAACGCCAAAACAGAATCCCTGGAAAAAGGTCTGCCAACGCCGGTTGTTATTACCGTTTATTCTGACCGTTCTTTCACCTTCGTTACCAAAACGCCTCCGGCAGCTGTACTGCTGAAGAAAGCGGCGGGTATCAAGTCTGGTTCCGGCAAGCCGAACAAAGACAAAGTAGGTAAAGTATCCCGTGCTCAGGTACGTGAAATCGCAGAAACCAAAGCTGCGGACATGACTGGTGCTGACGTTGAAGCGATGACTCGCTCAATCGAAGGTACTGCTCGTTCCATGGGCCTGGTGGTAGAGGACTAAGATATGGCTAAGCTGACCAAGCGCATGCGCGTGATCCGTGACAAAGTTGATGCAACTAAACAGTATGACATCAACGAAGCTGTCGCTCTGCTGAAGGAACTGGCAACGGCCAAGTTCGTAGAAAGCGTTGACGTAGCAGTAAATCTGGGCATTGATGCTCGTAAATCTGACCAGAACGTGCGCGGTGCAACCGTACTGCCACACGGTACCGGTCGTTCAGTACGCGTTGCCGTATTTGCCCAGGGCGCAAACGCTGAAGCTGCTAAAGCAGCTGGCGCAGAGCTGGTAGGTATGGAAGATCTGGCTGACCAGATCAAAAAAGGCGAAATGAACTTTGACGTGGTTATCGCATCTCCGGATGCAATGCGCGTTGTTGGCCAGCTGGGCCAGGTTCTGGGTCCACGCGGTCTGATGCCAAACCCGAAAGTCGGCACCGTTACTCCTAACGTTGCTGAAGCGGTTAAAAACGCTAAAGCGGGCCAGGTTCGCTATCGTAACGACAAAAACGGCATCATCCATACCACTATCGGTAAGGTTGATTTCGAGTCCGATAAGCTGAAAGAAAACCTGGAAGCCCTGCTGGTTGCGCTGAAAAAAGCGAAACCTTCTCAGGCAAAAGGCGTTTTCATCAAGAAAGTTAGCATCTCCACCACTATGGGTGCAGGTGTGTCAGTTGATCAGGCTGGCCTGAACGCTGTAGCTAACTAATCTGCTTTACGCGGGCGAAATTTTCGACTAGAATCTTTGGCCCGTTGTTCTGTTAATATACAGAACCAGAATTTTCGGTTGGAGCCTGGCCTTATCCAGGCCTCCGTCCAAGACCGCAGGTGTTTCGCGAGAAACTTAATTTCCTGCGTAGACGGTGACAGAACCTGAAGAATATTTTTATAGTCTTTGCTGGATTCTGCTCACCGTGTATGAGCGCCTGCCGACTTCGGTTGGCAGGTGATGTGAGTTCCGGAGGAATCCTTCTCCGGTAAAAATCCAGGAGCAAAAGCTAATGGCATTAAATCTTCAAGACAAACAAGCGATTGTTGCTGAAGTCACCGAAGTAGCCAAAGGCGCGCTGTCTGCGGTAGTTGCGGATTCTCGCGGCGTACCAGTAGGCAAAATGACTGAACTGCGTAAAGCAGGTCGTGAAGCTGGCGTTTACATGCGTGTTGTTCGTAACACCCTGCTGCGCCGCGTCGTTGAAGGAACTCAGTTTGAGATCCTGAAAGACACGTTTGTTGGTCCGACCCTGATTGCATACTCTATGGAACACCCGGGCGCTGCTGCTCGTCTGTTCAAAGAGTTCGCGAAAGCGAATGCAAAATTTGAGGTCAAAGCTGCGGCCTTTGAAGGTGAGCTGATCACGGCGGCGAATATCGACCGTCTGGCAACTCTGCCAACTTACGAAGAAGCACTGGCACGTCTGATGTCGACCATGAAAGAAGCCGCTGCAGGCAAACTGGTCCGCACCCTGGCTGCCGTACGCGACGCGAAAGAAGCTGCATAAGCTTTTTGCCTGTTGCACTTTAACGTATAAACTATTTCTGATTCACAGGAACAATTGTCATGTCTATCACTAAAGATCAAATTCTGGAAGCAGTAGCGGCTATGTCTGTAATGGACGTTGTTGAGCTGGTTTCTGCTATGGAAGAAAAATTCGGCGTTTCTGCTGCTGCTGCTGTAGCTGTTGCTGCAGGCCCGGCTGAAGCTGCTGAAGAAAAAACTGAGTTCGACGTTGTACTGAAAGCTATCGGCGCTAACAAAGTTGCCGTAATCAAAGCCGTACGTGGCGCAACTGGTCTGGGCCTGAAAGAAGCTAAAGACCTGGTTGAGTCTGCACCTGCTGCCCTGAAAGAAGGCATCAGCAAAGACGACGCAGAAGCTCTGAAGAAATCTCTGGAAGAAGCTGGCGCAGAAGTTGAAGTTAAATAAGCCAACCTTTCAGGTTGCAGTCTGAGTTAATCAGGCTGATGGCTGGTGACTTTTTGGTCACCAGCCTTTTTGCGCTGTAAAGCGTCAGTGGCGTTTCACACCGTTTAGTCACTGATTTGCTTAATGTCTTTTTCTATCGACGCCTTAATATATTGCTTCCCCGCAGGGTTCCCTGCCTTGCACGGCAACGAAATGATTTAAGAGTGATAGAAAGAGGTATTACGGAAGCTGTTCATTCCGGCCAACAAAATAGTGTTGCATGAACTGTCCCCCCTGAACGGACAGAGAGGTTCTACTTTTCAGCGAGCTGAGGAACCCTATGGTTTACTCCTATACCGAGAAAAAACGCATTCGTAAGGATTTTGGAAAACGTCCGCAGGTTCTGGACATTCCTTATCTCCTTTCTATCCAGCTTGACTCGTTCCAGAAGTTCATCGAGCAAGATCCGGAAGGTCAATATGGTCTGGAAGCGGCATTCCGTTCCGTATTCCCTATCCAAAGCTATAGCGGTAATTCTGAGCTGCAGTACGTAAGCTACCGTTTAGGCGAACCCGTCTTTGATGTGAAAGAGTGTCAGATCCGTGGCGTCACGTATTCTGCTCCTTTGCGCGTAAAACTGCGTCTGGTGATCTACGAGCGTGAAGCGCCGGAAGGTACCGTAAAAGACATCAAAGAGCAGGAAGTGTACATGGGCGAAATTCCGCTCATGACCGATAACGGTACCTTTGTTATTAACGGTACAGAACGCGTTATCGTTTCTCAGCTGCATCGTAGTCCTGGTGTCTTCTTTGACAGCGATAAGGGTAAAACCCACTCGTCGGGTAAAGTGCTGTATAACGCACGTATCATCCCTTACCGTGGTTCCTGGTTAGACTTTGAGTTTGACCCGAAAGACAACCTGTTCGTTCGTATTGACCGTCGCCGCAAGCTGCCAGCGACCATCATTCTGCGCGCGCTGAACTACACCACTGAGCAGATCCTTGACCTGTTCTTTGACAAAATCGTGTATGAGATCCGCAACAACAAGCTGCAGATGGAACTGGTGCCTGAGCGCCTGCGCGGTGAGACTGCCTCCTTCGATATCGAAGCCAACGGAACGGTTTACGTTGAGAAAGGCCGTCGTATTACAGCACGCCATATTCGTCAGCTGGAAAAAGATGCCGTTGGGCATATTGAAGTTCCGGTTGAATATATCGCGGGTAAAGTCGTCGCTAAAGATTATATCGACGAAAGCACCGGCGAACTGATCGTTGCGGCGAACATGGAGCTGTCGCTGGATCTGCTGGCTAAACTGAGCCAGTCCGGCCACAAGCGCATTGAAACGCTGTTTACCAACGATCTGGATCACGGCCCGTACATCTCTGAGACCGTACGCGTCGACCCAACCACCGATCGCCTGAGCGCGCTGGTTGAGATCTACCGCATGATGCGTCCTGGCGAACCGCCAACGCGTGAAGCGGCTGAAAACCTGTTCGAGAACCTGTTCTTCTCTGAAGACCGCTACGATCTGTCTGCGGTTGGCCGTATGAAGTTCAACCGTTCTCTGCTGCGTGACGAGATCGAAGGTTCCGGTATCCTGAGCAAAGACGACATCATCGAAGTGATGAAGAAGCTCATCGGTATCCGTAACGGTATTGGCGAAGTGGATGATATCGACCACCTCGGCAACCGTCGTATCCGTTCCGTCGGCGAAATGGCTGAAAACCAGTTCCGTGTAGGTCTGGTCCGTGTTGAGCGTGCGGTGAAAGAGCGTCTTTCTCTGGGCGACCTCGACACCCTGATGCCTCAGGATATGATCAACGCCAAGCCGATCTCGGCGGCAGTGAAAGAGTTCTTTGGTTCCAGCCAGCTGTCACAGTTTATGGACCAGAACAACCCGCTGTCTGAGATCACGCACAAGCGTCGTATCTCTGCACTTGGCCCGGGCGGTCTGACGCGTGAACGCGCAGGCTTTGAAGTTCGAGACGTTCACCCGACCCACTACGGTCGCGTGTGCCCAATCGAAACGCCTGAAGGTCCAAACATCGGTCTGATCAACTCCCTGTCTGTGTACGCGCAGACTAACGAGTACGGTTTCCTGGAAACCCCATACCGTCGCGTTCGCGAAGGCGTGGTGACCGACGAAATTCATTACCTCTCTGCAATCGAAGAGGGTAACTACGTTATCGCTCAGGCAAACACCAACCTCGACGACGAAGGTCACTTCGTAGACGACCTGGTAACCTGCCGTAGCAAAGGCGAATCAAGCCTGTTCAGCCGCGACCAGGTTGACTACATGGACGTTTCCACTCAGCAGGTGGTTTCCGTCGGTGCGTCCCTGATCCCGTTCCTGGAACACGATGACGCCAACCGCGCATTGATGGGTGCAAACATGCAACGTCAGGCGGTTCCTACTCTGCGTGCTGATAAGCCGTTGGTGGGTACCGGTATGGAACGCGCGGTAGCGGTTGACTCCGGCGTAACAGCCGTAGCGAAACGTGGTGGTACCGTTCAGTACGTGGATGCATCCCGTATCGTTATCAAAGTTAACGAAGACGAGATGTACCCGGGCGAAGCCGGTATCGACATTTACAACCTGACCAAGTACACCCGTTCTAACCAGAACACCTGTATCAACCAGATGCCGTGTGTCAACCTGGGCGAGCCAATTGAACGGGGTGACGTGCTGGCCGATGGTCCTTCAACGGATCTGGGCGAGCTGGCACT
>NZ_DALZCD010000250.1:0-6502 GCF_031978025.1 Erwinia sp. | reverse complement strand
CCTACCGGAACTTCCAGGATACGACCGGTACATTTAACCTTCATGCCTTCGGCGAGGTCAGCGTACGGGCCCATCACTACGGCACCTACGGAGTCACGCTCCAGGTTCAGTGCGATAGCGAAGCGGTTGCCCGGCAGCGCGATCATCTCACCCTGCATAACATCGGCCAGGCCGTTTACGCGGATGATGCCGTCGCTGACGGAAACGATAGTACCTTCATTGTGAGCTTCGCTCACGACATTGAACTGAGCAATGCGCTGCTTGATCAGTTCGCTGATTTCGGTGGAATTCAGTTGCATATGCTCCAGTCCCCTTAAGACTGCAAGTCGTCTGCAAGGCGCTCAAGACGGCCGCGTACGCTGCCATCAATGACCATATCACCCGCACGGATGATTACACCTGCCATTACAGACTTATCAATTTTGCAATTCAGCTTAACTTTGCGTGACAGACGTTTTTCCATAGCGGCGCTGATTTTGGTCAGCTGTTCGTCACTCAGTGTAGTGGATGAGATCACCTCAACGTCCGCGGTCGCATCATATGCGGCACGTAGCTGGATAAACTGAGCCAGTACATCGGGAAGCGCTGGTAAACGTTTGTTCTCAGCCATGACCTTAATCAGGTTCTGGCCGGCTTCATCGAGTTGATCACCACAGATAGCGATGAACCGTGCAGACAACGCTTCCGGCGCTAATGCGCCGGAAAGGAGTTCTGCCACTTGTTCATTGCTGGCTACTTCGGTAGCGAACGCCAGCATCTGCTGCCAGCGATCGACATTCTGATGCTCAACAGCAAAGTCAAAAGCTGCTTTGGCGTAGGGGCGAGCTACAGTAGTAAATTCAGACATCAGCCCCTTCCTCCTTACAGTTCAGCGACCAGTTTATCAACGATGTCGCTGTTAGCAGCTTCATCCACGGAACGTTCAATGATTTTCTCGGCGCCGGCGATAGCCAGCATCGCGACCTGCTTACGCAACTCTTCACGTGCACGTTTGCGTTCGGCATCAACTTCAGCCTGCGCCTGAGTGACGATCTTGTTACGTTCCTGCTCAGCTTCGGCTTTCGCCTCGTCCAGGATCTGCGAACGGCGTTTGTTAGCCTGCTCGATGATAACCTGAGCTTCTTCTTTCGCTTTTTTCAGCTGGTCAGTCGCATCAGCCTGCGCCAGATCTAAATCTTTCCTGGCACGTTCTGCGGAAGCAAGGCCGTCAGCAACTTCTTTCTGGCGCTTTTCGATAGCAGCCATCAGCGGCGGCCATACGTACTTCATGCAGAAAACTACAAACAGGATGAACGCGATGGCCTGGCCGAGGATTGTTGCGTTTAAGTTCACTGCACAATGCCTCTTGTTAAGTTAACTTTTTTCTCCGGTCTGACGACCGGCAGAAGCCGTTCATCGTCGAACTTGCGTTCAACGATGAACATCAGGGTTACGATGCGACAGCGAACATCACATACAGACCCAGACCAACAGCGATCATTGGGATTGCATCCACCAGACCCATTACAACAAAGAACTGCGTACGCAGCAGAGGAATCAGATCCGGTTGGCGCGCGGCGCCTTCCAGGAATTTACCTCCGAGGATGCCGATACCGATCGCAGCACCGATTGCCGCTAAGCCCATCATCACAGCGGCAGCCATGTACAGCAGATCCATATTCAGGTTTTCCATGACAGTCTCCAGTTTGTTTCAGTTAAAACGCAGTAGTGTTGATAAAAAAATCAGTGTTCTTCAGATGCCATCGACAGATAGACAATCGTCAGTACCATGAAAATGAAAGCCTGTAACGAAATGATCAGTATGTGGAAAATGGCCCATGGCACACTCAGAACCCACTGTGACCACCACGGCAACAGGCCGGCAATCAGGATAAAAATCAATTCACCCGCATACATGTTGCCGAACAGTCGTAGACCGAGAGAAACCGGTTTGGACAGCAGGCTCACGCCTTCAAGGATCAGGTTGATCGGAATGAAGACAGGGTGATTGAAAGGTTGCAATGTCAGCTCTTTAGTAAAGCCCCCAATGCCTTTCATCTTGATGCTGTAGAACAGAATCAAAATAAATACGCCCAGCGCCATAGACAGCGTGATGTTCACGTCGGCTGAAGGCACAACACGCAACGCTGGCAGACCCAGATACCGCTCGCCGATAGTCGGCAGCAGATCGATAGGCAGCAGGTCCATGAAGTTCATCAGGAAGACCCAGACGAAAATCGTCAGAGCCAGCGGTGCGATGACTTTACTTTTACCGTGGTACATGTCGCGGACGTTGTTGTCGACAAAGCCAACAACCAGTTCAATCGCCGCCTGCAGTTTTCCCGGAACGCCGCTGGTGGCTGATTTCGCAACTTTGCGAAACAGCACCAGGAATACCAGTCCCAGCACCACAGAGAAAAACATGGAGTCAATATTTAATACCCAGAACGACGGTGCGTCGTGCGGATTCACTAGCTCGAAGGTACGCAGGTCCAGCTGAAGGTTCTTCAGGTGGTGACCTATGTATTCCTGCGGCGTAGAGATTTCTCCTGCAGCCATGATGCCTCTTACCCTTTGTTGTTAATTACAGCCGGTGCGACGATTTGCACAATCAGCACCGATAACCAGGTCAGTCCGAGCGGCGTAAATGCCGCCCCAAACACCGCCAGCGCCACGACAAGCAGAAGAATGGTTGCCAGAACCTTCAGCACTTCACCCAGAGCGAAGCTCCAGGCCACACGTCCTTTAACCGGGTCTCCTGCCTGATGACGCCAGGCAAAAATCATAAACAATACGTTCGGCAGCCAGGCCGCCAGTCCACCCGCAAGTGCGGACAGGCCCCAGGTCAATTCCTTCAGGGCGAACAGCGCGCCGATTATGACAAAAATCACCAGCTGAAGAAGCAGCACGGTTCGGGCAAATTTCACTCTGTAAAGGGACACTGACATGACGCTGAAACTCTCCTGCCCCGTCGGGGTATGTCGCGTGTCGTATAAAACTGCCTTTGCCGCTTTGAGTCAAGCAGCAAAAAACGAGCAAATTATACGGTGCGCCCCTGCGATTTCAATGGATAAGTAGCGAAATGGTGAACAATTATTTAAATTTCTTTCGCGGGGCCGCTTTTTCAAAACTGTCAGGAATGGCTGACAGGCGGAAAATGCATACGCTAAAGGCAAAATATTGCTCATAAAGCGTGCGGAAGATCACAATTTAGTAATATTTTATCCGCATTCCGGTAAGGAATATTCTTAATATCGCCAAAGAAAATATAATTATATCAATAACATTCAACCACTTACTATTTTTTAGCGTAAAATCAACCTGCAAGCCTGATTAAAAGTGTTAATTGACAGACATTGCAGTCGAAATTTCAGGTGATTCCCACATATCAGCAAAATAAATATCATCACATTATTTTTCGCATCAGGCGGAAAAAGGCAGATATCGCCCTCTCGAGGTAATATCCTTGATAACACTTTGTGAAATTAACGTTAAATGTAACCAGGTGTGTACGATAATTTCCATCCGTCATTTTAACCTTACTGAAACATTTCCGGCGGGAAAAAATTTATCGCCTGCCGCCCGAAAGGCTAAATTTTCATCCGGATTTTTGACGTTTCGCGCTGCTCGCGGCTGTTTCTCCCCTCCCCTACCGCACAGACTTAACTAAAATCATGTGTGGTGAGGCCATTATTTTCAGCCGCTTTGCTGATTATTCAGGCGATGATACGGTAAAAATAGCGCTTTTTCAGCGTTATTTTTAGCTAAATCATGTTCAATCAGCGCGGGCTGCTGCCTGTTTTGTCGGCTTAATGACCACCACATGACGCTCACCTTCCAGCTCAGGGACAACAAGTTTTACCGTTTGATGATGAGCAAAACCTGTCGGCAGCGCATCAATTTCATCCTGCGGGACTACGCCTTTCAGCGCGTAAAAAGCGCCTTGATCGCCGGGAAGATGATGACACCAGTTCAGCATATCGTTCAGCGAGGCGAAAGCGCGGCTGATGACGCCATCAAAAGGCGGCTCGGCCGGAAACACCTCTACCCTGCTCTGTACAGGATCGATATTTTCCAGCTTCAGTTCGTGCTGTACCTGCTTAAGAAAGCGTATACGCTTGCCCAGGCTGTCCAGCAGCGTGAAATGTGCTTCCGGGCGAACAATAGCAAGCGGGACGCCTGGCAGGCCCGGCCCGGTGCCCACGTCGATAAAGCGATTTCCTTCAAGGTGAGGCTCAACCACGATGCTGTCCATGATATGCCTTACCAGCATCTGCTGTGGATCGCGCACCGAGGTCAGGTTATAAGCCTTGTTCCATTTGTGCAGCAGCTCAACGTAACCCGTCAGCTGCTCTTTTTGTCGATCGGTCAGGGAAATATTGGCAGCTTTAAGCAGCGCGGAGAGTTTATTAATCACGATAACATCCAAATCAGTTAAAGGGGCGACAATGGCCGCCCCGCGAAGCATCAGGCGCTTTTGCGCAGCAGGCCCTGCTTTTTCAGGTAAATGAGAAGAATAGAAATAGCCGCAGGCGTGATCCCCGAAATACGCGAAGCCTGACCAATCGATCCAGGTTTGTGATCGTTTAGCTTGGCGATAGCTTCGTTAGAGAGACCGCTGACCTGACGGTAGTCTAATTCTACCGGCAGCAACGTGTTCTCGTTGCGCAGCTGGCGGTCAATCTCTTCCTGCTGGCGAGCGATATAACCTTCGTATTTCACCTGAATCTCAACCTGCTCGGCAGCCTGAGCATCGCTCAGAGCCGGTGCGAAGGTGCTTAACGTCATCAGCTGTTGATAAGTCATCTCTGGACGACGCAACAGATCTTCGCCGTTAGCTTCCTTAGTCAGCGCAGCGCTCAACACGCCGTTCACTTCATTCACGGTTTCTGATTTAGGATGAACCCAGATATCGCGCAGACGCTGGCGTTCCTGCTCAATACTCTCCAGCTTCTCGTTAAAGCGTGCCCAACGTGCATCGTCTACCAGACCCAGTTCGCGCCCTTCGGTGGTCAGACGCAAATCGGCGTTGTCTTCACGCAGCATCAGACGGTATTCCGCCCTGGAGGTGAACATACGGTAAGGCTCTTTGGTACCCAGCGTGCAAAGGTCATCAACCAGTACACCCAGATAAGCCTGATCGCGCCGTGGTGCCCAGGTCTCTTTGTCTGCAGAGAGACGGCCCGCATTCAAACCGGCCAGCAAGCCCTGTGCGGCAGCTTCTTCATAGCCCGTGGTGCCATTGATCTGACCGGCAAAGAACAGGCCCTGAATAAATTTACTTTCCAGCGTAGGTTTCAGATCGCGGGGATCGAAGAAATCGTATTCGATAGCATAGCCCGGGCGAACGATCTTCGCGTTTTCCATGCCCTGCATGGAGTGGACGATCTGCATCTGTACATCAAATGGCAAGCTGGTGGAAATACCATTCGGATAGATCTCGTTGCTGGTCAGCCCTTCCGGTTCCAGGAAAATTTGGTGAGCGTTACGATCGGCAAAACGCATGACCTTGTCTTCGATTGAAGGACAGTAACGCGGTCCAACGCCTTCGATGACGCCAGCGTACATCGGGCTACGATCCAGATTGCTGCGGATAACGTCGTGTGTTTTCTCATTGGTATAGGTGATGTAGCAAGGTACCTGCTGAGGATGCTGCGCGACGTTACCCATGAACGAGAAGACCGGCAGTGGCGTATCACCATGCTGTGGGGCCAGGACGCTGAAATCAATAGTACGGGCGTCGATGCGCGGTGGCGTGCCGGTTTTCAGTCGACCCACGCGTAACGGCAACTCACGCAAACGACGAGCCAGCGGGATCGAAGGCGGATCGCCAGCACGGCCGCCGCTGTAGTTGTCGAGGCCGATATGGATCTTGCCATCCAGGAAGGTGCCTACGGTCAGCACAACCGCTTTGGCGCGGAATTTCAGCCCCATTTGGGTCACTGCACCTACCACGCGATCGTTTTCCACAATCAGATCGTCAACCGCCTGCTGGAAGATCATCAGGTTCGGCTGGTTTTCCAGCGCGGTGCGTACGGCCTGCCGATAGAGCACGCGATCGGCCTGAGCACGGGTAGCCCGAACGGCAGGCCCTTTGCTCGCGTTTAGTATCCTGAACTGGATACCCGCCTGGTCAATTGCGTGTGCCATCAGGCCACCCAGCGCGTCCACTTCTTTAACCAGATGTCCTTTTCCGATGCCACCGATCGCCGGATTACAAGACATTTGTCCAAGCGTATCAATGTTATGCGTTAAAAGCAGGGTTTGCTGACCCATCCGGGCTGCCGCCATAGCGGCTTCCGTGCCCGCATGACCACCACCGATCACGATGACGTCAAAAGGATCTGGATAAAACATGGTACTGAACCTCGCGGTTGTGCGATTTAAAAGAGTGGGGGTTGCCCGGGGCGTGAATTCTACTCAACTTTGGCCGAAGGTGAAAGCGCAGGGCCAGACACGTATTAAAAAGAAGATCTTTTTTTATCTAGAGATCTCTTTACTAGTTCTTCTATTAGGATCGACG
>NZ_DALZCD010000249.1:0-6526 GCF_031978025.1 Erwinia sp. | reverse complement strand
TGCTGGATATCATCTTCAGTCTTGACTCGGTTATTACTGCCGTTGGCCTGTCAGACCATCTGATTATCATGATGGCGGCGGTGGTGATTGCGGTGGGCGTAATGATGTTTGCCGCCCGCGTTATCGGTGAATTTGTTGAACGGCATCCTTCGGTAAAAATGCTGGCGCTGACTTTCCTGATCCTGGTGGGTTTCACCCTTATTCTGGAAAGCTTCGATATCCACGTGCCGAAGGGCTATATCTATTTTGCGATGTTCTTCTCTATGTCGGTAGAGTGTCTGAACCTGCTTCGCGGCAGAAAAAATCCCGCCTGAATCAAAGCCGACCGGGCACCCCGGTTGGCTTCTTCCCGTTGTTTTTACGATCAAAGTCAAGAGTTTGTCGTGCCGTAACGCCTTTTTAGGAGTTCTGCGGTTAACGCTTTCCGTAAAATGCGCTATTACTTGTGCAGGCAAATTAAAGGCTAAGGGAGCGAAGTATGAAGTTGATGTCTGGCGCGGCCGTGCTGATACTGGCCACGCTGCTCGGCGGGTGCAGCAGTGATTACGTGATGGCGACAAAAGAAGGCAAGATGATCATGACCCAGGGTAAACCGGAGATCGACAAGGATACCGGCCTGGTGAAGTACACCGATCGCTCCGGTCATGAGCTGCAGATTAACGGCGATGAGGTTTCATCGATTGTTGAACGCTAGGCCCGATCCCGCCACCTGACGTTTTCCGACAGGTGGCCCCCACCGCACTTCCCGATAAATCTGCTCTTCCCCCTGTTGCGCCCGACGGTTATAGTCAAAAGCCGGATCTGGCGTTTGCTTCAGCAATTTATCCCGCACGCCATGGTCTTAATAATGAAAAAGGAAGCCGGCATATGCATTATCATCGCATCCCCCACAGTACGCTGGAGATCAGCAGCCTGGGATTAGGCACCATGACGTTTGGCGAGCAAAACAGCGAAGCCGATGCCCATGCGCAGCTTGATCTGGCGCTCCGTTCCGGCATTAACCTGATTGATACCGCTGAGATGTATCCGGTGCCGCCGCGCCCGGAAACGCAGGGGTTAACCGAAACCTATATCGGCAGCTGGTTAAAGGCTCGCGGCAATCGCGAAAAAGTGGTGCTGGCCTCTAAAGTTGCCGGGCCGGTGCGCGGCGCGGACGCTTCTATCCGGCCGGGCCAGGCACTGGATCGCAAGAATATTCGTCAGGCGCTGGACGCCAGCCTGAAGCGGCTGAATACCGACTATCTGGATCTTTATCAGCTGCACTGGCCGCAGCGACAGACCAACTACTTCGGTCGGCTGAATTACGAATACGCGGAAGATACCGCCACGGTCACCCTGCTGGAGACGCTGGAAGCGCTGAACGAGCAGGTTCGCGCCGGTAAAATACGTTATATCGGCGTATCGAACGAAACGCCGTGGGGCGTAATGCGCTATCTGCAGCTGGCAGAAAAACATGAACTGCCACGCATCGTCTCTATCCAGAACCCGTATAGCCTGCTGAACCGTAGCTTTGAGGTGGGTCTGGCGGAGATCAGCCAGCATGAAGGCGTCGAGCTGCTGGCCTATTCCTGTCTGGCCTTTGGTACGCTGAGCGGTAAGTATCTGAATGGCGCTAAGCCTGCCGGCGCACGCAATACGCTGTTCAGTCGCTTTACCCGCTACAGCGGCGAACAGGCCGGTCTGGCCATTGCCGAATACGTCGCGCTGGCGAAAAAACATGCTCTCGATCCCTCGCAGATGGCGCTGGCTTTTGTTCGTCAGCAGCCTTTTGTCGCCAGCACGCTGCTGGGCGCGACCACCCTGGAACAGCTGCAGCTGAATATCGACAGCTACAATCTGACGCTGGATGAGGAAGTGATGCAGGCTCTGGAAGCTATTCATCGCCGCTACACGTATCCGGCGCCTTAACCAGGCCGCTGGACGTAAAAAGGGGCGGAATCCTTTCCGCCCCTTTTTTTCCGCACCAGAATCGGCTTAACGCTAAACTTTGCGGTGCTTTTGCGCCAGCTGCCAGCCCCACAGCACGGCAATCGCCAGCGCGAACAGCGCGCCGAATCCTACGCCAGTGGCTACCGGCTGCGCGCCCAGCTTCACGGCCAGCGAGTAAATACCCAGCATCAGCAGCATCGCGCCGTTTTCACCCAGGTTCTGTACCGCAATAGCATTACCCGCGCCGACGCTCTCTTTACCGCGCATCTGCAATAGCGCATTGAGCGGCACCACGAAAAAGCCACCGAGCATCCCAATCACTATCAGCAAGCCGTAAGCGCCTGTCGCCGTATGCTGTAGCGCGAAACAGACCACCGTCACGCCGATTAACACGCCTGCCGGCATACATCTGCCGACCGTTTTCAGCGTCACCAGCTTCGCGGCCGCGCCTGCGCCAAACACGATGCCGATAGCGACCATGGCGTTTAGCAGCGTCGGTGTCTTGTTATCGCTGATACCCAGCGCGACCGGCACCCACAGCACCAGCAGGAAACGCAGGGTGACGCCCGCCCCCCAGAACAGGCTGGTACCCACCAGCGAAAAACGCGTTTCGCCATTGCGCCACAGTTCGCGGCAGGCCTGGAAAAAGCTGGAGGACATCCGCAGCGGATGCCAGCTTTGCCCTGCTCTGGCCGCCGCCAGTTTGGGGATCGGCACATTCGCCGCTACGGCAAGTCCGTAGGCCAGTACGCAGACGATCAGGGCGCCGGTAAGGTTCCAGTCTGCCAGCACGCCGCCCGCAATCGATCCCAGCAGAATAGCCGCAATGGTGGACGACTCCATCAGGCCATTGGCTTTAACCAGCGTTTCGCCGCCGGTAATTTCACCCAGAATGCCGTACTTGGCTGGCGAATAGGCCGCCGCGCCAATGCCTACCAGCGCATAGCCGATAAAAGGGTTAAAGCCGAAACAGATGGTCAGCGCCCCCAGCAGCTTAAAGCCGTTGGCGGCCATCATCACCCTGCCTTTGGCAAAGCTGTCCGCTATCTGGCCAACGAAAGGCGCCAGGATGATGTAAGTAGCAACAAAGACCATTTGCAGTACCGGCTGGCTCCAGTCCGGGTAGACCTGCTGCTTAAGCACCGCCAGAGTGGCGAACAGCAGCGCATTATCGCCAAACGCCGATAAGAACTGCGCGATAATGACCGCTACCATGCCACGTGAAAGCAGCTTTTCACCGCCGGAGAAATTATGCATTTTCTGCCTCTGTCTCTGGCTGTTCCGCCATGCTTTTCAGCGTAACGAAATCGGGCTTCCCGCTGCCTAACAGCGGCAGCTGCGCCAACACGCGAATATCGCGCGGCACCGCAAGCTCTGGTGCACCCAGCTCGCGAGCCGCCTTCTGCAATCGGTCGCGGGTTAATGCGCTGTCGGTAGTAAACAACACCAGCGCCTCACCACGATTGCCATCGGGCTTTATTGATGCGGCATGCTGCTTTTCTGCCGAGGCCTTCAGTGCGATTTGCTCGACGGTTTCCAGTGAAACCATCTCACCGGCAATTTTAGCAAAGCGTTTTGCGCGGCCCTGAATTTCACAGAAACCGTGCTCGTCAAAGCTAACAATATCCCCGGTATCGTACCAACCTGCTTCCATTTGTCCTTCGCCGTTATCCGCCTGCGGCGCTTCCAGCACGCCCGGTTTTTCTACCCTGAGGTAGCCTTTCATGATATTCGGCCCGCGCAGCTGAAGCAGCCCGCCCTGCTCAATGCCCGGCACGGAAATCAGGCGAGAGTCCATACCCGGCAAAATACGCCCGACCGTATGGTTTTTCGCCGCCATGGGCACATTGATGGCAACCACTGGCGCGCATTCCGTTACGCCGTAGCCTTCCAGGATGCGGATGCCAAATTTTTCCATCCAGACCTGACGCGTGCCTTCCTGCAATTTTTCTGCCCCCGCGACCACGTAACGCAGGCGCGCGAAATCATACGGATTGGCAAAACGCGCATAGTTGCCCAAGAAGGTAGAGGTGCCGAACAGCACGGTGCAGTTTCGGTCATACACCAGCTCGGGAATAATACGATAGTGCAGCGGACTGGGATAAAGGAACACTTCTGCCCCGGTCATCAAGGGGGTAAACAGCCCGACGGTCAGGCCAAAGGCGTGAAACAGCGGCAGCGCGGACATAAAGCGATCGCGCGGCGTGAAATCGGCTACGGTGCGGATCTGCTCTACGTTAGCCAGCAGGCTTTTGTGTGAATGCACCACGCCTTTGGGATGCCCTTCCGAACCGGACGTAAACAGTACCATCGCGGCATCTTCCGGCTGCTGCTGCACCTCTGCCCGTCCTGGCTGAAGAAGATGACCGAGGATCCAGAGTTTATCCTGCGTGGTGACGGTGCCTTTCAGATCTTCCAGAAAGATCCATTTTACCTCGGTAAGCTGTTCGGGCAGATGCCAGAGCTTGCCCTTATCCAGAAACTGACGGGAAGTGAAAACCGTTTTCACCTCGGCCGCTTTCAGCGCGCTGCCTACGCCTTTCACGCCAGCGGTGTAGTTAAGCATCGCCGGCACGCGGCCGCGCATGGATGCGCCAAGGATCGCGGCGGCGGTCACCGTTGTATTGGGCAAGAGCAGACCAATATATTCGCCCGGCGACGTATAACGTTCCAGGATCCGCCCTACGCCCAGCGATTTCTTCAGCAGCCCCGTATAGCTGTCGGCCTGAAAATTGACGTCTTCAATACAGGATTTGAAATAGCCATAGCGCGTACGGGCAGACAGAAACGCCTGATAAAGCGTTTCACGCGGGCGCACCGCCATCCGTGCTTCCATCATAATATGGTGCAGATGTTCTCCCGCCAGCCTGCGGCGCTCCCGGGCGGTTTTGGCCTCCGGCATGGGAATGGTGGTCGCGGGAAGGACGGTAATACTAATACGCGGGAAAAGACGCCGCTTAAACACGCCAGCCAGACGCCCGAAGGGCGAAAACTCCGCGCCCTCTATTCGCAGCGGCACGACGGTAGCCTGCGACTTCGCGGCTACAAAGCCGGCACCGTCGTAAATTTTCATCAGCGACCCGGTGACGGTAATGCGTCCTTCGGGAAAGATGACCACCGGGCGGCCCTGCGCGATCGTTTTTACCAAATGCTTGACCGACAGCGGTTTCGTCGGATCCAGCGGCACAAAATCCACCAGCGGACGTACCCACCGCATGTACCATTTTTCGCTGATGGAAGAGTAGACGGCGAACACCGGCTTAACCGGCAGGAACAGCGCCAGCAGCATGCCGTCCAAAAACGACATATGGTTGGGCACAATCAGGACTTTCTGCCGGTGCAGAGTAGAAACATCACCCGCTAAACGGGTGCGATACAACAGGCGAAAAAGCAGACGAAAGAAAGAAAGTAACATGCCATCTCCATAGCCAGTAAATTTGCCTGTAACGATGCAGGATATGGCCGCGCATGACAATGGTGGAAAATAAAAATCAGGGCGTGCCAAACCAATTTGTGTGTGGTTCCGGCAGCATTGCAAAAAATTTGCGGCACGCCTCGACGAAACAAAGCATTGAGCAACGTTAGCGGTAAAGGAGTGAATGGGCTAAAGGGTGAAGGGGTGAGAAAGTGAAGAAGCCAGAAAGCCAGAAAGCCAGAAAGCCAGAAAGCCAGAAAGCCAGAAAGCGAGAAAGCGAGAAAGCGACTATTTTTATCGATTACGACCATGCGCCATACCCTAACCTTCTCAAAGGATTGTTTGCAATTAAGGCCAACATTGCCAGATAAAAAAGGCTTCCGCGACAGCGACGTTATACGCTGGCGAATAGCGAACAGGAGCAGGATGCTGCGCTATCTGCACGATGCCTCAAAATGGCACGGGCATTGAACCGGCCAGAGTTTTCAGGCACGCATTACACCGCGCTTCTGAATTTTTGTTGAACCAACGTCATCACCCCGCCACACAAATGTCCAAATATGCGCTTAGCGCGGATCCCGGCCATCTGGCCGCGATGCCGATAATTTTATCGCTGCAAAGGAGAAAATGCTATGTCGTCACCTGCCATTCACCGTGTAGTCACCGGCCATGATGCCAATGGAAAGTCAATGGTTTACAGCGAGGGATCGCTTCCCTCCGTTATTGAAATGGAGGCTATTCCGGGACTGATTTTCCATGAAGTCTGGGCAACGTTGGCATCGCCCGCGCCAGTTAGTAACGATCCGGATCCCACTGTTGGCCCGGTAATGCATAACGCTCCAACCAACGGCACGCGTATTCGCTTCGTCGATCTGCCGCCTGATGCCTCTTATTTGGATCAGGAAGATAACCGCATCAAAGATCTTTTTGAACAGGTTAACTATACCGACGGGCTGACGGTAAAAGCCGATTCGCCCCATCCCATGATGCACCGCAGCGAGGCAGTCGATTATTGCGTCATTGTACATGGCGAAGTCTATCTTGTGCTTGATGACGCCGAGGTGCTGCTCAGGCCCGGTAGCGTAGTTGTACAGCGGGGCACTAATCATGCGTGGTCAAACCGATCGCAGGCGTCCTGCCGCATACTGGTCGTTCAGCTTGACGGTCGTTACGAGCCGGAGC
>NZ_DALZCD010000248.1:0-6547 GCF_031978025.1 Erwinia sp. | reverse complement strand
CGCAGCTCGATCAGTCGCAGCCGGTTTACTCCGCTAATATCCAGCGCCAGACAAAGACGGCTATAGCGCTCGGCAATATCGCGCAGGGGATTATCCAACACCTTCATCGCATAGGGCACGGCCATCAGTGCATTGGTAAAAATAACGATCCCGTCAGCAGACCGGGGCAGACCAACCGTATCGTTCAGCAGCAAGAAGAAGCCGGTAGCCAACACGATCCCCGGCATCGCCAGGATCAGCATTCCACTCAGCTCCATCATCTGACCAGCAAAAGGCTGCTGGCGCAGGCGCAGCTCGCGGCTGCTCCACAGCAGCATGGTGGTCAGCAGCACGCAGAGCACCCCAGCGCCAAGCGCGATCCGTAGCGAGATAAAAGCCGCCTGCCAGAGCGCCGGCTGTTGCAGCACGCTGAACAGATTACTGTTTAAGCCGCTGATAACCACGGCCAACAGCGGTGGCACCACAAGCAGCAGCAGCAGCGAGACCAGCACCCCATCCAGCAGCTTCGCGACCGGGTGATCCTGGGGATCTCGCCAGCCTTGCAGAGTAGTGGTACCCGACGGTAGCGCTTTGCTCAGCCGCTGGCTCACCACCACCAGGCCCAGGCAGCAGACCATTTGCAGCATCGCCAGAAGGGCCGCGCGGCCAGGATCGTAATCAAAGTTCAGCGCCTGAAAAATCGCCAGTTCAATGGTGGTGGCCTTGGGGCCGCCACCCAGCGCCAGCACGGTGGCAAAACTGGCGAAGCAGAGCATAAAGATCAGCGAACCCACCGGTAGCAGCTGGCGTCGTAGCCAGGGCCACTCGACCAGCCGAAACTGATGCCACCCCGTGATGCCCAGCTGCGCTGCCAGCTGACGCTGTTCGGCAGGAATTTGCTCCAGCGTTTGCAGCAGCAGTCTGGCGGCCAGCGGCAGGTTGAAAAAGGCATGCGCCAGCAAAATGCCCTGCAGCCCATAAGGCGTGAAGCGGTAGTCGACGCCCAGCCAGGCACAGAGCGTTGCCAGCCATCCTGTACGGCCATAGACGCTGAGGATACCGAAAACCGCGACCAATACGGGCAGCACCAGCGTCATAGCGCAAAGGCGCAGCACGATTTCGCGGCCCGGAAAGCGGCGACGATAGAGCGCCCGCGCCAGCGGCACGGCAGGCGTAAGCGCCAGCAAAGCAGAAAGAAAGGCCTGCCAGAAGGAAAAGCGCAGCACGTGCCACAGATAGCTGTCCTGCCAGAGCGCGCGCACGCTGACCGGCGCATTGTGCCCAAGCGCGATAAAAGCGAGCAGCGCCACGGTGACCAGTAGCGTGGCAGCAAGGCAGCCGGGAACGAGGCTGCCTGAAGGTTGACGGCGGGCTAGCGGCTGACGGCGCGTTGCCATTCGCTGATCCACTGGCTGCGATGGCTGGCGACGTCCTGCGACGAGTATTGCAGCGTGGTTTTCGGCAGAGGAAGCGTATCAAAACCAGCCGGGAGCTTGCCTGCTACGGCGGGATACATCCAGTTACCCTGCGGAATAGTCTGCTGGAAAGGTTTATCCAACATAAATTGCATAAACTTCTGTGCCAGCTGTGGCTGTTTGCTGGTTTTTAGCTGTCCGGCGACCTCCACCTGAAGGTAGTGACCTTCGCTGAAATCGGCGGCGGCATACTGGGTTTTTTTCTCTTCAATAAGGTGATAAGCAGGCGAGGTGGTGTAGCTCAGCACCATATCTGCTTCGCCCTTCAGGAACAGGCCATAGGCCTCGCTCCAGCCTTTGGTTACGGTAACGGTTTTCTGTGCCAGCTTCTGCCAGGCGGCGGGGGCATCATCGCCATAGACTTTCTGCATCCACAGCAGCAGGCCCAGACCTGGCGTACTGGTACGCGGATCTTCATAAATAATCTTCAGCGGCTGGTCGCCTTCGACTAATGCCTTAAGGCTTTTTGGTGGCGTCTTCAGCCGCGTTTTGTCGTAAACAAAGGCGAACCAGCCGTAGTCATAGGGAACGAAAGTACTGTTTGTCCAGCCACCCGGTACGGTGACGCTGCGGATATCAACACCGCTGGCGGCAAACAGGCCGGTTTTTTCCGCCGCATCCAGCAGGTTGTTATCCAGCCCCAGCACCACGTCGGCCCGGCTGTTTTTTCCTTCCATACGCAGACGGTTTAATAGCGCGACACCGTCGGGCAGCGTGACGTAGCGCAGCTCACAACCACAGTTAACCTCAAAAGCTTTTTTAATAGCCGGGCCGGGCCCCCATTCGGAAGAGAAAGAATCGTAGGTGTAAACCGTCAGCACGGGTTTGGCAGCAGCGGCAGAAAGCGAGCAAAGCAGCAGCAGAGGCAGGACTTTTTTTAGCACTTGGCGTTCCTTTATGGTCAGGCGACGCGCGATCTGAGCAGGTGAAGCACTCTCAAATCCCTACGCCGGTATTAGCCGGGTCAGGTTCGACGGGTTTATCTCAGCGTCGGCTGATGCCGCGCACCCCGTTGAGAACGAGTTATTCTAATGATTTCTGTAGAGTAGCGAAAGCGTCATGATTCGGGGGGCGCAAACCAGGCGGACTTGAAATCAAACCAGCCAAGCGTGTTCATGCGCACGCCGCGCATACTGCGTTCGCCTTCCAGCAATAGCCAGTGATGGAAAAGCGGATGAAGATAGCTGTCGGCCACCTGCTGCCTGCTCCAGTCGGCCAGCGACAATTGCTGTTCGCGCCAGCGCTGTGCATCCTGCTGCCAGTCAATCGGCACGCAGTGTTGCAGCAGTGGGATTTCATATAACAGGGCAAATAGTGAAAACTCAAGCGGTAGCGTAAAGTTAGCGCTGCCCAGCCAGATATCGCTCTGTGCCTCGCCCTGATGCCAGCGGGTATAATCGACCTGCTTCGTTACCAGCGCCACGCCCTGCGCAGCCAGCAGCGGCTGGAGAAGATTAGCGATGGCCTGATGCTCAAGATGATCGCCATACCAGGTCAGCGTGAGCGAGGTCAGGCCCGCCGGTTTTTCCGGCACGTCTAAATCGCGTCGATGATGCCAGCGCGGTAGCAGTCCGTAGGCCGGAAACCAGTAACGCTGATAGCCGGTTCCGGCATGGCTCAGCAGCGCTATCGGGTTGGCGATGGCGCTAACCCAGCGACGGATCTGCTCATCACGCCCCAGGGGCGAACGCTGGTCGAACAGCAGGAAATAGCAGCCCTCCTCAAGCCGGCTTTCCTCCGATTTTTCACCCACGCTGCCGCCTTCCAGCCTGACGCCCGAATAAACCAGCTCCTCGCTGATTTCCGGCAATACCCAAATATTGACCTCATCAAGCAGTGCGCGGTAGCCGAAATAGGCATCGAAGGCTTCAATTTTCAGCTGGCTTTGCTGATTGCGTACCACGGCGTAAGGCCCGGTCCCGATGGGCTGGCGACTGAAATCGGGCATAGCAGGCCACTCTTTCGGCACGATCAGTGCGCTTACCCCCGCCAGCAGCCAGGGCAGCCAGAGGTCAGGCTGATGCAGGTGGATATCCAGCGTCCAGGGAGTAGGAGAGTGAATCTGTGCAATGTTTGCAAAAAGCGGCTGGGCCCGCGTCCGTTCCAGCGTGGCAATCACATCCGCCATTTCCATTTCGCGGCCGTGATGAAAATGCACGGCGGGCCGTAAATAAAAGCGCCAGTGCCGTGAGGAAATCGTTTGCCAGTGATGAGCGATATCCGGCTCGATTTCCCCGTTTTCCTCATTTATACGGGTCAGACCGCTGAAAATCTGCCTGGCCAGATGCGTTTCCGAGCGGCGCAGCGCGGTCGCCGGGTTCAGGTTAAGCAGAGAACGATAATAGAGCACTCGCAGGATATGTTTACCCTGACGAAAGCTCCGGCCCAGATGAGAGAGCAGCATTTGCCGCACGGTATTTTTGTCGCCAACCAGCTGCACCAGCTGATCGATACGATCCTGCTCCAGCAGGTCTTCTGCCCGCTGCTGCTGAAGCGCAAGGCCCGTATAGTGAAACGTCAGCATCGAGCGTTTGCCGCGCCCGGCCTCGGCCTGCCACGTCAGCCAGCCTGCCTCTTGCATCGCGCCAAGTAGATTGCGCATGTGGCGACGTGAACAGCTGAGCTGAAGCGCCAGACTATCGAGTGTGGTAGCCTGCGGCTGACCCTCACAGCTTTGCCAGAGCCGGATAAACTGCTGTTGTAAACGTGTCGATTGCATAAAAGGGGAACTCTTTTTGAAAAGTCGCCTGTTTTTTCTGCCCCATATTAAGCCCATACTGCTTCACGATGAAAGGGCGGGAGGCATTCTTTTGAATGGCGCGCTTTCAAGACTTTATATCTGAGTAGGGTGTATTTTCACCAGCCAGCAGGCGTCTTGCCCGCTGGCTTTTTTCATTTTGCTTTTTCTTCTATGCTTGCTGTTTGCGCCTGCATGCAGGCCTCTTTTATTGCAAGGGATGTGGTATGAAATCGCTGCTAACGCGTCGCCGTCGTCTTAACCCTGTTTACCTGGCTTTTATGGCCGTCTCTTTTATGGTGGGGATTGCGGGTGCGCTGCAGGCCCCCACGCTGAGCCTGTTTTTGACGCGCGAAGTCGGCGAACGGCCATTCTGGGTGGGGCTGTTTTATACCGTGAACGCGATTGCCGGTATTGCCGTCAGCCTGCTGCTGGCGAAACGATCGGATGACCGTGGCGATCGGCGCATGCTGATCCTGTTTTGTTGCCTGATGGCGGTAGGGAATGCGCTGTTGTTCGCCTTCAATCGTCACTACCTGACGCTGATCACTTTTGGCGTGCTGCTGTCGGCGTTGGCCAGCGTTGCCATGCCGCAAATCTTTGCGCTGGCGCGTGAATATGCGGACAGCTCCGCGCGTGAAGTTGTAATGTTCAGCTCGGTTATGCGCGCCCAGCTCTCGCTGGCATGGGTAATTGGCCCACCGCTTTCCTTTGCACTGGCGCTGAACTACGGCTTTACCACCATGTTTTCCGTAGCTGCAGGGCTGTTTGTGCTCTGCATCGCGCTGATCTGGTTTGCGCTGCCCTCTGTGGCAAGGGTTGAACAGGCGCCGGACGTGGTGATCACCCAAATCAGCGCGTGGAAAAACAGGGATGTGCGCCTGTTATTTATCGCCTCGCTGCTGATGTGGACCTGCAACACTATGTATATTATTGATATGCCTCTGTATATCAGCAGCGTGCTGGGCCTGCCGGACAGGCTTGCGGGCCTGTTGATGGGCGTGGCGGCGGGCCTGGAGATCCCGGCGATGCTGCTGGCCGGGCACTACGTTAAACGTTTCGGCAAGCGCAATATGATGCTGTTTGCCGTGGCAGCAGGCGTGCTGTTTTATCTGGGTCTGGTGCTGTTCCACACGCGGGCCGCGCTGCTGGCGCTACAGATTTTCAACGCTATTTTTATCGGCATCATCGCCGGGATTGGGATGCTCTATTTTCAGGATCTGATGCCTGGCAGACCCGGGGCGGCCACCACGCTTTTCACTAATAGCATCTCAACCGGCGTGATCCTGGCAGGCGTACTACAGGGCGCGCTGGCAGAAACATTTGGCCACTATTCGGTTTACTGGGGCGCGCTGATCCTCTCGGTGGCGGCGCTGGCGATGTCGGCTAAGGTCAAGAATGTGTGAGGGAGGGGAAGCGGCCCTGGCGAAACGTGCGTGGACCGCTTTTAACCTGCTGGCGCTAGCGTAAAAAGGCCGGCTGGCGGCGTTCATAATCGCTGATGCTGGCGTCATGCTGCAGCGTCAGGCCAATACTGTCCAGCCCGTTAAGCAGGCAGTGACGGCGGAAAGCATCAATGCTGAAAGCATAATGCTTATCGCCCGCCACCACTTCCTGTTTTTCCAAATCCACGGTAAAGCGGATGCCCGGCTCGGCGGCCACCTGTTGGAAAAGCACCTCTACGTCTTCTTCGCTTAACGTGACCAGCAGCAGCTGGTTATTAAACGAATTATTGGCAAAAATATCGGCGAAATCGCTGCCGATGATCGCCCGAATGCCGTAGTCGGTGAGTGCCCAGGGGGCATGTTCGCGCGAAGAACCGCAGCCGAAGTTTTCCCGCGTCAGCATAATGCTGGCACCGCGGAAAACAGGCTTATTCAGGATAAATTCCGGATCGGGGATCTCTCCTTCCGCATCCTTATAACGCCAGTCGAAAAAAAGATTTCGGCCAAAGCCGGTGCGCGTCACCATCTGTAAAAACTGCTTGGGGATAATGGCGTCGGTATCGACGTTGGCGGCATCCATGGGCACCACTATACCCGTGTGCTGCGTAAATTTTGTCGCCATAATTACTCCTGGTTCAGCTCGCGTATATCGGCAAAATGCCCGGCTACCGCGGCGGCAGCGGCCATTGCCGGGCTGAGCAGGTGGGTACGTCCCCCGCGCCCCTGGCGGCCTTCAAAATTCCGGTTGCTGGTAGAGGCGCAACGCTCGCCGGGACTCAGACGATCGTTATTCATCGCCAGACACATCGAGCAGCCGGGCAGGCGCCACTCGAAACCCGCCTGCAGAAAAATTTGATCCAGCCCTTCGGCTTCGGCCTGCGCCTTGACCGGGCCGGATCCGGGCACCACGT
>NZ_DALZCD010000247.1:0-6604 GCF_031978025.1 Erwinia sp. | reverse complement strand
CGTGAAAAGCCCGACCTACACGCTGGTTGAGCCGTATGTTCTGCCGGATCGTCGAATTTATCATTTCGATCTGTACCGCCTGGCCGATCCCGAGGAGCTGGAATTCATGGGGATCCGCGACTATTTCGGCGGCGACAGCCTTTGCCTGGTTGAATGGCCGCAGCAGGGGGCGGGCTTCCTGCCGCAGCCAGATATTGAACTGCGTCTCAGTTATCAGGGTGAAGCCCGTCAGGCAGAGCTTGAGGCCTGTTCGGCTGAGGGCGAGGCGATCCTGGCCCGCATGGAGAAAGACGGACAATGATAAAGCTGGGTTTGTTGCTGGCTGTTTTACTGAGTACATTTTCCACTCTGGCCGCTAATTTATCGGATATACAGGTTTCAAACGGTAACGACAGGGCTTCGGTTACGCTGAGTTTTAGTGGCCAGCCGGTATACGGCTTTTTCCCGTTGCACAACCCGGACCGCGTGGTGTTGGATATTCGCCAGAGCGGCGTTATCAGAGGGCTGCCGTTAACGTTCAGCGGCGACAATATGGTAAAGCGTATTCGGGCCAGCACGCCAAAGGATAAGCAGAGCATTCGTCTGGTGTTCGAGCTTACGCAGCCTGGAAAAACGCGCGCCGTCACCCAGCGTAACGGCAGCACCTATAACGTGGTCTTTACCATTAACGGTACGCGCCCGACATCGCGTGCCACCGCAGCCGTCAGCAGCAGCCCGCCCCCCGCACCGGCAGACAACCCGTTTAAGGGCAGCGCCGTTACGACAGTCAGCAGCGGCAACGAAATCGCCGTGCCGGGCAGGAAAGTGCATGCCGCGGAGGAAGCAATTATCGTCGCGATAGATGCCGGACACGGCGGCCAGGATCCCGGTGCAATCGGGGCTAACGGCCTGAAAGAAAAGAACGTAACAATCGCCATTGCGCGTAAACTTAAGGCGTTGCTAAATGTCGATCCGCTGTTTAAAGGCGTGATGACCCGTGACGGTGACTATTTTATTTCTGTGATGGGCCGTTCAGACGTGGCGCGCAAGCAGAACGCTAATCTGCTGGTATCGATTCATGCCGATGCCGCGCCGAACCGCAGCGCATCCGGCGCTTCCGTTTGGGTTCTCTCTAACCGTCGCGCCAACAGCGAAATGGCAGGCTGGCTGGAGCAGCACGAGAAACAGTCTGAGCTGCTGGGCGGGGCGGGCGATCTGTTGGCTAACAGCCAGGCCGATCCCTATCTCAGCCAGGCGGTGCTCGATTTACAGTTTGGTCATTCGCAGCGCGTCGGCTACGACGTAGCGGTTAAGGTTATCGCTCAGCTACAGCGGGTTGGCTCACTGCATAAACGTCGCCCGGAACACGCCAGCCTGGGAGTATTACGCTCGCCGGATATTCCTTCGCTGCTGGTGGAAACCGGTTTTATCAGTAATCCTTCGGAGGAGCGACTGCTCGGCAGTAGCGCTTACCAGCAGAAGATTGCCGAGTCGATTTATAAAGGCTTGCGTAACTACTTCCTGGCGCACCCGCTGCAATCTATCCCAAAGGAGGAAAACCGACCGTTGCAGTCCGCAACGGCGGTTGATGTGCAGCCCAACCCGGCACCGGCCAGCACAAGCTACACCGGTGCGGTTACGCGCCATGTGGTGAAAAGAGGCGAGACGCTTTCCGGCATCGCCGCCCATTACGGCGTCAGCATGACGATGATGCGGTCGATGAATAAGTTGAAGAAGGATGTCGTCTGGGTCGGGCAGCGGCTGAAAGTTCCCGCTTCCGGCACACAGAGCGCCAGCGTCAGCCGCCCGCAGCGGCATAAAGTGGTGCGTGGCGACTCGCTGACCGGCATTGCGGCACATTATGGCGTCAGCCCGAAAGCGATACAGCAGGCGAATAATATGAAATCGCAGAATGTTATGCTGGGGCAGACGCTGACTATTCCAACCTCGTAAACAAGGATCTTTTATGCCGATTCAGGTATTGCCGCCACAGCTTGCTAACCAGATTGCCGCAGGTGAAGTGGTAGAGCGTCCGGCGTCGGTGGTGAAAGAACTGGTCGAAAACAGCCTGGACGCTGGCGCGACAAGAATAGATATTGAGATCGAGCGGGGTGGCGCCAAACTGATCCGCATTCGTGATAACGGTTGCGGTATCAACAAAGCCGAACTGGCGATGGCGTTGGCTCGCCACGCCACCAGTAAAATCACCACACTTGACGATCTGGAAGCCATTATGAGCCTCGGCTTTCGTGGCGAGGCGCTGGCCAGCATCAGCTCCGTGTCGCGTCTGACCCTGACTTCACGTACGGCGGAACAAACGGAAGCCTGGCAGGCCTATGCGGAAGGACGAGAGATGGACGTGACTATCAAACCCGCCGCGCATCCTGTCGGGACCACGCTTGAGGTGCTGGATCTCTTTTATAACACGCCAGCCCGCCGCAAGTTTATGCGAACGGAAAAGACCGAATTTACCCATATTGACGAGGTGATTCGGCGCATTGCGTTGGCGAGATTCGACGTGGCATTTTCGTTGACTCACAATGGCAAGCTGATCCGCCAGTATCGCGCCGTCAGCGACAGTAAACAGCGCGAACGTCGGCTGGGCGCCATCTGCGGAACCGCTTTTCTCAGCCATGCGCTGGCCATTGAATGGCAGCACGGCGATCTCAACTTACAGGGATGGGTAGCGGACCCGGTGGGGGCCCGCGCCGTTACCGAGCTGCAATATTGCTATGTTAACGGCCGCATGATGCGCGACCGGCTGATCAATCATGCTATCCGCCAGGCCTATCAGGATAAATTGGGCGATCACCAGCCTGCCTATGTCCTTTACCTGACCATTGACCCGCATCAGGTCGATGTCAACGTGCATCCTGCCAAGCATGAAGTGCGTTTCCATCAGTCGCGCCTGGTGCACGACTTTATCTATCAGGGCGTGATCGGTGTGCTACAGGAAGCCGGTGCGGAAACGCTGCCGGGCATAACGGCGGAAGAACCAGCCAGCCGCTGGCAGCCGGAAAACCGTCAGGCGGCGGGCAGCAACCATTTTTCCGCGCCAGCGCCAGCCAGAAAGACGGACAGCGGTAACGGCGGCGGCAAAGCGGCGGCAAGCTGGCAACATCAGGAGCCGGGCTACCAGAAAAAAGAGGGTGCACTCTATCGCCAGCTGCTACAAACGCCAGAGCAGCCCGCCGCGAGAGAGGCGCCGCCGCGCCCTGTCGAGCCTAAAAACCTACGCGTGCAGCCTCAACCTGAGCCATCGCTCAGTGGCCACAGCGAGAGTTTTGGCCGCGTGCTAACCGTAATGCATAACGACTTTGCGCTGTTGGAATCCCGGGAACGGCTGGCCCTGATTTCGCTGCCGGTGGCGGAGCGCTGGCTCAGGCAGGCGCAGCTGGAACCAGGCGAAGAAGGACTGAAGCCGCAGCCGCTGCTGATCCCGGTCAGGATAAAAATGGCCAGACCGGAGCGCGAAGTGGCCGGTCGTCTGGCGACGTTATTGCAGCAAATGGGCATAGAGTTGGAAGCGGACGGGCAGCACATCACGCTGCGCGCCGAACCTTTACCATTGCGCCAACAAAATTTACAAATCTTGATTCCAGAACTGTTAGGCTACCTTGCCCAACAGCCGGAAATTTCGGTCAGGCAGGTGGCGCAGTGGTTAGCGCGGCAGGCCGTAACTGAACGTCCGAACTGGAATCACTCGCAGGCGATTGCGCTGCTGGCCGAGGTTGAACGACTTTGTCCGCAGCTGATTAAATCGCCGCCATCCGGACTACTACAGTATGTCGATACTGAACTGGCGATGAATGCCCTGAAGCATGAGTGACTTATCCAAGGTTGGCCGGCCTAAGGCTATATTTTTGATGGGGCCTACGGCCTCCGGTAAAACGGCGCTGGCGATTGCTTTACGTCAGCGGCTGCCGGTTGAGCTGATTAGCGTCGATTCCGCCCTGATTTATCGCGGTATGGATATTGGCACCGCCAAGCCCTCTGCAGAGGAGCTGCGGCTGGCGCCCCATCGTTTATTAGATATTCGCGATCCTGCAGAAGCCTACTCGGCGGCGGAGTTCCGCCGCGATGCGCTGGCGGAAATGGCAGAGATTACCCGAAGCGGGCGTATCCCGCTGCTTGTTGGTGGTACCATGCTCTACTACAAGGCGCTACTGGAAGGATTATCGCCGTTGCCCCCGGCCGATCCTGAGGTTCGCCAGCGTATAGAGCAAAGGGCGAGTGAAGAGGGATGGGAAGCACTTCACCGTCAGTTATGTGAAATAGATCCCATTGCTGGAAATCGTATTCATCCGAATGATCCTCAGAGACTCTCGCGAGCACTGGAAGTTTTTTTCATTTCAGGTAAAACTTTAACAGAACTGACGAAAATCGCAGGGGAAGCGTTGCCGTACGAGGTAGTGCAGTTCGCCATTGCTCCTCGCGAGCGGGAAACGATCCATCAACGTATCGCGCTTCGTTTTCACCAAATGTTATCGTCAGGATTTGAAGCGGAGGCTCGGGCACTTTTTGCACGAGGTGATTTGCATACGGACATGCCTTCCATTCGTTGTGTGGGTTATCGCCAGATGTGGTCATTTTTGCAGGGCGAGATCGATTACGATGACATGGTTTATCGGGGAATTTGCGCAACACGGCAATTAGCCAAGCGCCAGATAACCTGGCTGCGTGGCTGGAAGGATGTTCACTGGCTGGATAGCGAACAACCTGAAGCGGCGCTGGCAGAGGTATTACAGGTTCTTAGTGCGAAGGCTGAGTGATTGTGTACAATTGGTGCGTTATCGTGCGCAAATTTTTACGCAGTATTTCAGAGCGCAAGCTCTTAAGTAGTAAACAACAAGCATATAAGGAAAAGATAGAATGGCTAAGGGGCAATCATTGCAAGATCCGTTCTTGAACGCACTGCGTCGCGAACGTGTTCCGGTTTCGATTTATTTGGTGAATGGTATTAAACTGCAGGGTCAGATTGAATCATTTGACCAATTTGTAATTTTACTGAAGAACACGGTTAGCCAGATGGTTTATAAACACGCCATTTCTACCGTTGTTCCGTCCCGTCCGGTCTCCCATCACAGCAACAATGCGGGTGGCGGAAGCAGCAACTATCATCACGGTGGCAGTAATCAGGGGGCATCATCGCAGCCCCAGCAGGAAAGTGACGACGCAGAGTAATCACTCTTCTTTCAGGACGGGCCGGCTCGCCCGTCCTGGCAATGTCTTTGACTCGCGCCGCTTTTCACGGGTTGGCGATCGGGTGTCGCTCTTCAGCGCAAGGGTGCATTTTGCCTCTGATTCCAGGCAGTATGGCCATCGTAAAGCAGGTTCAACAAGGTTCTGAGAGGTTTTAAGTTTGTTTGACCGTTATGATGCCGGTGAGCAGGCCGTACTGGTACACATCTATTTCTCCCAAGACAGAGATATGGAAGATTTACAGGAGTTTGAAACTCTTGTCTCTTCCGCTGGTGTCGAAGCACTACGCGTCATTACCGGAAGCCGAAAGGCGCCACATCCAAAATATTTTGTTGGTGAAGGCAAAGCGACAGAAATAGCCGAGGCGGTTAAAGCCAGCGGTGCTTCCGTCGTGCTCTTCGACCACGCCCTGAGTCCGGCTCAGGAACGCAACCTTGAGGCGTTATGCCAGTGCCGCGTCATCGATCGCACCGGCCTGATCCTGGACATCTTTGCCCAGCGTGCGCGTACCCACGAAGGTAAACTTCAGGTTGAGCTGGCTCAGCTGCGCCATCTCGCCACGCGACTGGTACGCGGCTGGACTCACCTTGAACGCCAGAAAGGCGGTATTGGCCTGCGCGGCCCGGGTGAAACGCAGCTGGAGACTGACCGTCGCCTGCTGCGCAACCGCATCACGCTGATCCTTTCCCGACTGGAGAAAGTGGAGAAGCAGCGCGACCAGGGACGTCAGGCGCGCAACAAGGCCGATGTGCCTACGCTTTCACTGGTCGGCTATACCAACGCCGGGAAATCCACTCTTTTTAACCGCATCACTTCTGCCGAGGTCTATGTCGCTGACCAGCTGTTTGCGACCCTGGATCCCACGCTACGTCGTCTGGATGTCGTGGACGTGGGCGAAGTCGTGTTGGCTGACACCGTAGGCTTTATTCGTCACCTGCCGCACGACCTGGTCGCTGCCTTTAAGGCTACGCTACAGGAAACCCGGCAGGCCACGCTACTTCTGCACGTTATCGATGCCGCCGATCTGCGCGTGGATGAGAACATTGAAGCTGTAGAAGAAGTGTTGGAAGAGATCGAAGCGAACGACATCCCGACATTGCAGGTAATGAACAAGATTGATGCGCTGGACGATTTCACGCCCCGAATCGATCGTAACGATGAAAACTTGCCCGTTCGCGTCTGGCTTTCAGCCCAAACAGGCGAAGGCATACCGCTGCTGTTTCAGGCGCTGACCGAGCGGCTGGCGGGTGAAATAGCCCAGTACGATTTACGCCTGCCGCCCGAAGCAGGACGGTTGCGCAGCCGCTTTTATCAGCTGCAGGCGATAGAAAAAGAGTGGAATGAAGATGACGGCAGCGTAGGGTTACAGATACGCATGCCCATCGTTGACTGGCGCCGCCTGTGTAAACAGGAACCGGAGCTG
>NZ_DALZCD010000246.1:0-6626 GCF_031978025.1 Erwinia sp. | reverse complement strand
CGCCACCACCACCACTATCACCAACGACACTTTTTTAGCGAGCGCGACGGCAATTCGGGGCGTTTGCACTTTATCCGTGTGCGGATCGCGTGCCAGCGAAAATTGCGCCAGTCGGGTCAGAACCTGGTATTGCGAGGTGTGTCGATCGCCCAACGAGGCAAACCAGGCCGGTAGCGCGCGTTCACCATGTCCTAATAAAGCATAGGCAACCCCCGCTAATCGTACCGGGATCCAGTCAACGCAGTGTAAAATGGCATCCACACCGGACTGTGAGCGTTCCAGTGGCGTATAGTGGCGAGCCAGCCAGCTTTGCCAGGCGCGCAAAAAAGCGTAGCCCACCAGCAGCACCGGCCCCCAGGCGCCGCCCACCACAAACCAAAAAATCGGTGCCAGATAAAAGCGATAGTTAATCCACAGCAACGCATTTTGCAGCGTGCAGAGATATTCACGCTCGTTACACTCCATCGGCAGGCCATGGATGAGCGTCAGCTCTTCCGCCATTGCCTTGTGCGCATCCGCGTCGTTATGGCTGGCCGCTTTCAGATAAGCGTGATAATGCAGGCGAACCGATCCCGCACCGATGCACAACAGCCCGACGGCAATCCAAAAAAGCAGCTGCAAAAAACCAAAAAACAGCCCTTTCAGCCCCAGTAAACAGAGCGCGATGGCGGCCATAGCCACCAGCGTCATGACCAGCGTGCGCAACAGCGAAAAACGCCGCTGACGGCGAAACAGCCGCGCCAGATGATGGTCCAGCTGCCAGTGCTCGCCCATTTTAAACAGGCGTTCCCATCCCAATACCAATAACAAACTAAAAAGCGTCATGCCTGTTACTCCTGCTGTGCAGCGGAGGGATCGTTCTCCAGCCCGCTCCGAAATCTTTCCCAGTCAAAAGCCGGTCCGGGATCGGTTTTTCTTTCCGGCGCGATATCACTATGCCCGGTAATATTGTCGGCGATATGCGGATAGTGCTTTGCCAGTAAACGGGTGACCGCCTGCAAAGCCTGGTATTGCGCATCGGTATAGGGCAGCACGTCAGTGCCTTCCAGCTCGATCCCCACGGAAAAATCGTTGCAGGCTTCACGCTCCTGATAACGGGAGACACCGGCGTGCCAGGCACGTAAATCAAAAGGCACGTACTGGATAATTTCGCCATCACGACGGATCAGGCAATGTGCAGAAACACGCAGGTGCGCGATATCCGCAAAATAAGGATGGGCTCCGGCGTCCAGCTGGCCGGTAAATAACGCATCGATCCACGGGCCACCGAATTCGCCCGGCGGCAGGCTGATATTATGAATAACCAGAAGCGTGGGCGTCTCGTTTTCCGGACGTTGATTAAAATGAGGCGACAACACCCGCTTCACGCCGGTCAGCCAGCCTGACTGCAACTGCATGGCCCGATCTCCTTTCCTTTAAATAGCGTCAGAGTAACATGAATCCCCGGCGCGGAAAGCCCCGGCGCTTAAGCAGAAAAAGCACCAGGGAAAATTTCACCGCTTTTTGTGTTCGGTTCGGCACAGTGGCGCGGCTCAGAGTGCAACCGACTCGCCAGCTACAGGTAAAAAAGCTAGCATGGTTATCTCTTCAATTCGCCCTTTTGGAGTTTGACCATGACAACCCGTCGCTACGATGCGGACAGCCGCCGTACCGCGCTGCTGGAACGTATTAAGGATGATATTCCTTCTGCCGTAGCCCTGGCGCTGCGAGAAGATCTGGGTGGCGAAATCGACCCCAGCAATGATATTACCGCCAGCCTGCTGCCAACAGACACCCGTTCCCATGCCGTAGTCATTACCCGCGAACCGGGTATTTTTTGCGGAAAGCGCTGGGTCGAAGAAGTTTTTATCCAGCTGGGTAATAAGACGCAGACGATCTGGCATGTAGAGGATGGCGACGCCATCGTCGCCAATCAACCGTTATTTGAAGTCATCGGCCCTGCTGCACTGATCCTGACGGCCGAACGCACGGCGTTGAATTTTGTCCAGACGTTATCCGGCGTGGCGACGGAAGTCAGCCGCTACGTGGCTCTTCTTGAGGGCACTAAAACGCAGCTTCTTGATACAAGAAAAACGCTGCCGGGCCTGCGTACCGCGCTGAAATACGCCGTGCTATGCGGCGGCGGCGCCAATCACCGTCTGGGCCTTTCCGACGCTTTCCTGATCAAGGAAAATCATATCATTGCCACCGGTTCTGTTCGTCAGGCTGTTGAGAAAGCTTTTTGGCTACATCCGGACGTGCCGGTGGAAGTGGAAGTCGAATCGCTGGACGAACTTAACCAGGCCGTCGAAGCCGGGGCAGACATCATCATGCTGGATAATTTCAGCGTTGAACAGATGCAGGAAGCTGTGCGCCAGACCGATGGTCGCGCGCTGCTGGAGGTTTCCGGCAACGTCACTGACGAAACGCTACAAACTTTCGCCGAAACGGGCGTGGATTACATTTCTGTCGGTGCGCTCACCAAACATGTACGGGCGCTGGATCTCTCTATGCGTTTTCGCCCCGCTTCCGACGTGTTGTAAGCCTGCCCGCTATTTTCACGCCGTCTGCGGATGGCGTGTTCTCCTCCACCAGTTTTGCGAGCCACTTTCCCGTTTTATTGTCCGCTAATGCAATAGCGAAAAATTCCCTACAGCCCTTCTCTGAAAACGTTTTTTTGCCGCTGGCCTGCAATTTTATGCGGCGGTAGGTTGCGGCTTCCTTCATCACATGGACGTCAACATCATGAAAAATCAGCAGGGGTTTACTCTGGTCGAACTGATGATAGTTATCGCTATCATCGCCATTCTCAGCGCCATCGGCCTGCCGGCTTACCAGAACTATCTGCAAAAGGCCGCGCTGACCGATATGCTGCAAACGGCTATGCCCTTTAAAACGGCTGTAGAACTGTGCGCTATCGAGCACGGCGGTACGCAAAGCTGTAGCGAAGGCAGTAATGGCGTGCCGTCCGGGAAAGGTTCACGCTACGTTTCTACCGTGGCCGTTCAGGGAGGTGTGCTGACCCTGACCGGCCAGGAGAGCCTGACCGGCCTGACGGTAACGATGAAACCGCTTTGGGACGGGGCCGAAGGCCAAATCAGCTGGCAGCGGCTCTGCGCCACGCAGCAAACCGGACTGAAAGAAGCCTGTGAAAATATTTTCCGCTTTGACGACGACAGCGAGGTGGCAGAATGACGGCGACCTCCCCTCTGAAGGCAGTAGAGGCCCTCTGTCAACGTCACCATGCCGTGATCCTTTCGCTGACGCCGCAGCGGCTACACATCGCTATGGCTACGCCCGCATCCGCGGATATGATGGCGGCACTGCGTTTTACCACTCAGGCTGCGATTGAAATTGAGTACTGGCCACCGGCCCGGCTGGAACAGTACCGTCAGGATCGCCCTGCAGCATTCGAGCCGACGGCAGAACACAGTGAAACCACCATCCAGCGCATCGATAATCTGCTGACGCTGGCTGTCCAGCAGCGCGCGTCGGATATCCATATCGAACCTCAGGCGGACACTTTGCGCATCCGTTTTCGGGTGGATGGCGTGCTGCAAAATGTGCCAACGCTGGCTGGCGACCAGGGCGCGACGCTGCTGGCAAGATTAAAAATCATCGCCAGCCTGGATATCGCTGAACGCCGGATCCCCCAGGACGGGCAGTTTACGCTGGCATTATCGGGCCAATCGGCTTCTTTTCGCCTCTCGACGCTGCCCACGCGCTGGGGTGAAAAGGCCGTTATTCGCCTGCTGCAAAATGGCACCCAGTCCGTATCGTTGGACAATCTCGGCATGTCACCAGCGGCGCTGCGTGTTTTCCGTGAAGCGCTGGCGCGTCCGCAGGGATTGATTTTGGTTACCGGCCCTACAGGCAGCGGTAAAACCTTTACCCTTTACAGCGGGCTCAGTTCGCTTAATACGCCAGGCCGTAACCTGTGCAGTGTGGAAGATCCGGTAGAAATTCCGCTGCCCGGCGTTAATCAAACCCAGGTACACCCTAAAACTGGGCTTGATTTTAACCTCGTTCTTCGCGCGCTGCTGCGTCAGGATCCGGATGTGATTATGATTGGCGAGATCCGCGATGCCGAAACGGCAGAAATTGCTATTAAGGCGGCGCAAACGGGTCATTTGGTCCTTTCAACGCTGCATACTAACTCCACGACGGAAACGCTAACCCGGCTGCGGCAAATAGGTATCCCAGGCTACCAGCTCGCTTCTGCGCTAAAACTGGTTATGGCGCAGCGTCTGGTACGCCGGCTCTGTCCGCATTGCCGCCAGCCTGCTGAAGCGCTGGCCCATTTCCCTCAGGATATCTGGCCTGGCACGGTACAGAACTGGCAGGCCGTCGGCTGTGAACGCTGCTATTCCGGCTTTTACGGCAGGTTGGCCCTGTTCGAGCTGCTGCCCATTAATGCACGACTGCAGAACGCTATCGCGGCCGACAGCGCTCACGAGGTGTTGCTGAACATTATTCGGCAGCAAAATATAAACTCACTTTTTGTCGAGGGGCTGCATAGCGTCAATAAAGGCGATACTACGTTGGCTGAGCTGAACCGAATTGTGGGTAATGACGATGGCTGATCCCCTGTTAATAGAATGGCAGGCCATGGGCAAAGAAGGTGATTTTCATCGGGGTGCCTGGTTTTGCCAGGGTCGACAAGAGGCAACAGAACGGCTGATGGCGCTTGACCTGTTGCCGTTAAAGATTACCAAAGGACGCCGATACCGCACCGGTGACTGGAAATGGCAGCATAAAATCACCTTTTTCCGCGAGCTGGCAACGCTCTTGCACGCGGGTATGACGCTGTCTGCCAGCCTGCGACTGACGGCTGAAGGTCATGCCGATCGCGGCTGGCAGGCACTGCTCACGCATTTAGAACAAAGCGTGTCGGAGGGCGTGCCTTTTTCACAGGCACTGGCTGGCTGGCCTGTCGTTTTTCCACCGCTCTATCCTGCGCTGATCGCAGTAGGCGAACTGACCGGCAGAATGGATGAATGCTGTCAGCAGCTTGTGGCGCAGCAGGAAAGAGAACGCCAGCTGCAAAAGAAAGTGATGAAAGCGCTGCGCTATCCGTTGTTTGTGATAGCCGTTGCTCTGCTGGTCAGCATCGGGATGCTGGTTTTCGTTTTGCCAGAATTTGTGGCTATCTATCAGTCTTTTGATGCACCGCTACCGGCCTTTACCGCGGCGGTGATTACCTTGTCTGAGGGCTTACAGCATTACGGGCTGATTATCCTGCCGCTGGCCTTCGCCGGTTTCGCTTACTGGCGCTGGCAGAGCCGTTGCCTGCCCGCCTGGCAGCTTAGCGAGCAGCGGTGTCTGCTACGGCTGCCGCTCATTGGCAGGCTTTATCGCGGCGGCCAGCTTAGCCGCATCTTTCTGACGCTGACGCTCACGCAGCAGGCCGGCCTGACGTTATTGCAGGGGTTGCAAGCGGTAGAGAAAACGCTTGATCATCTGCTGTGGCGTGAAGCTATAGTCGCCCTGCAAGAGCATATTGCTGCTGGCAATCCGTTGTATCTGGCGCTGGTACAGCACAAGCTTTTCACTCCCCTGTGTTATCAGCTAATAAAAGTGGGTGAAGAGGCAGGAGCACTGGACAGCCTGCTGCACCGGCTGGGCGAATGGCATGAAACCAATACACATGAACTGGCGGATAACCTGGCCGCCGCGCTGGAACCGCTGATGATGCTCGTAGTCGGTGTACTGGTTGGTACCCTGGTGATCGCCATGTATCTGCCTGTTTTTAATCTGGGCGACGCGTTGGGATAAGCGGTCTTTTTGAAGCAGGAGAGGGAAAATTTCAGAACAGGTAACGCCTCAGGCAAACGCCTCTTCAGGAGAGATAATTCATGCCGGGCGCCGCTTCAGGACGGGAAATGTTTCGTGCAGACATGATCTCAGATCCGGTGATGCTTCAAACATGCCACGGCAGACGGCCTGATACCGCGACGTCCGGCAAAAGCGCAGAAGCCGAAAAGGCCTGCCGCTTAACATAAGCGGCAGGTCGATAGGCATGATTAACGATTGAACACCTGGTTTTCCTGTTCCGCTACGCGAATAAAGGTGGTTCGTTTGGTCAGTTCTTTCAGTCTTTCAGCCCCCACGTATGTACAGGCAGAACGCAGGCCACCAAGAATATCCCGCGCCGTATTGTCTACCGGTCCCCGGACGGGAAGCTTAACGGTTTTGCCTTCGGCGGCGCGGTAGTCCGCCACGCCGCCGACATGGCGGTTCATCGCAGATTCAGAGCTCATGCCGTAAAACAGCATAAATTGCTGGCCATCCTCTTCCACCAGCGTGCCTTCGCATTCGTCGTGTGCGGCCAGCATGCCGCCGAGCATAACGAAGTCGGCACCGCCGCCAAATGCTTTCGCCACATCACCCGGTACAGAACAGCCACCGTCGCTAACAATTTGACCACCCAGACCGTGCGCAGCATCAGCGCATTCAATCACCGCAGACAGCTGGGGATAGCCGACGCCGGTTTTCACCCTGGTTGTACAGACGGAACCCGGACCGATGCCCACCTTCACGATATCGGCACCGGAAAGGATAAGTTCTTCTACCATTTCGCCCGTCACCACATTGCCCGCACAGATGGTTTTACCCGGGCAGGCTTCGCGAGCCCGCTGCAAAAATTC
>NZ_DALZCD010000245.1:0-6630 GCF_031978025.1 Erwinia sp. | reverse complement strand
CAGCGCCTGATAGATTTCATCCATCTGCAGCGGCATTTCGCCAAACCACACCACGTGCGGACGCAGCACCGACGGGAACTGGCAGCAGTGGCAACGGTCGTCGTCCTTTACGTCGTCCTGCCAGTGCAGCACCTGGCCACTGGAAATACAGCGCACCTTGAGCAGCTCACCGTGCATATGGATAACGTTACGGCTGCCCGCGCGCTCGTGCAGGTTATCAATATTCTGCGTGACCAGCAAAAAGTGGTCGCCCAGCGCCGCTTCCAGCTCGGCCAGCGCCTGGTGCGCCGCATTGGGCTGAACATCGCCGCTGGTGAGCTGGCGACGGCGAGCGTTATAAAACGCCTGAACTTTTTGCGGATCGCGCGCGAACCCTTCCGGCGTCGCCACGTCCTCCACTTTGTGCTCTTCCCACAGGCCGTCAGCAGCACGGAAGGTACGAATACCCGACTCGGCAGAGATACCTGCGCCGGTCAGGACAACAACTCGCGGTAAAGGATGCATGGCGATCTCCAGAGTGCGGTCGCGTTCGAAAATGCGCTGACGAAAACGCTGCTGAACTTTGCGGCGGTTTTTCTTGTAGCGGGCCAGTCTCAACCGGCGACGGGGTGTACGCATCATAAATCCTCTAGTCCTTAATGTGCAAAAAGGCGGCGCCGCGCGTGCCGCCTGCATCGCCATGACGGGCTTTGGCAAAGCGTGGCGGCTTTGCTCGCGGCAGCAAATGTGCGGCTACCTGCTGTTCCAGTCCATCATAAAGGGCGTCAAAACCAGACAGGCCACCGCCTAACACCACCAGATGCGGATCCACCAGCGTCAGCCAGTTTGCCAGGCAAACGGCCAACAGCGTCTGATAGCGGGCAGTGTGGGCGACAGCCTGCTTATCCTGTTGATAATAACGGCTGGCTATCTCGGGTGCACTGAGATCTGACTGATTGTGTAGCCGCCACAGGCGGGCAAAACCCGGCCCGGAGAGCCACGGTTCGATACAGCCTCGCTTGCCACAGCCGCAAACGGGCTGCTCTACATCGCGACCCAGCACGTCCAGCGCGTCCAGGGGCAGCCGCATATGACCAAATTCACCGGCAACAAAGTTGCGCCCGGTCAGCGGCCTGCCGTTAATAATCAGCCCGCCGCCCACGCCGGTACCGAGGATCAGTCCCAGCACCACCGGATAAGTTTTGAACTCCTCGTCCCAGGCCTCCGACAGCGCAAAACAGTTGGCGTCATTATCAATACGCACTTCCCGTCCCAGCCGCTGGCTCAAATCAGCCTGAAGCCGCTGGCCCTGCGCCGCCGGTATGTTGGCGGTAAATACCGTGCCGTCATCCGGCACTGGCAGCCCGGGGATCCCCATACCGACGCTGCCGCGCAGGCCGCAAAAATTATCGGCTTCGTCCGTCATGGCAGCCAGCCTGTCGAGCAGCTGCACATAATCGTGCGTGGGCGTGGCGGCGCGTGTGCTCCAGATGAGCTGACGCTGTTCGTTGTAGACGCCAAGGGCGATTTTGCTGCCGCCGACGTCAAAACCGTAGTACATACTACTGCCCACTCAGCACGCGAGCCGGATCGATACGGCTGGCCCTTCTGGCCGGATACCAGCTGGCAATCAGGCTCAGCAACAGTGAGGTGACCAGTACGATGCCCACATCCTGCCAGTGCACTTCTGACGGCAGAAAATCGATAAAGTAAATGTCGCCCGACAGGAAATGGTAGCCGGTTAACGTTTCAATACCGTGGATAATCGGCGTCAGGTTAAAGGCCGCCAGCACGCCTACAACCACGCCGCTGACGCTGCCCAACAGGCCAGCCATCAGGCCGTACCAGACAAAAATAGCGCGAATTAGCCCGTCTTTCGCGCCAAGCGTGCGCAGCACCGCGATATCGCCGCTTTTGTCTTTCACCGCCATCACCAGCGTCGACACGATGTTAAAGCAGGCAACGCCAATCACCAGCACCATCGCCAGATACATAATTGCGCGGATCATCTGAATATCACGGTACATATAACCGTAGGTGCCAATCCAGCTGCGGATATAGACGTAAGCGTGCGTCACTTCGCCCGCGTCACGCACCAGTTTCTGTGCCGCAAACGGGTTAGTCATCTTCAGCGCGATACCCGTGACACTGTCACGCATGGCCAGGTAGTTTTGCGCGTCCTGCAACGGGACCAGCGCCAGGCTGTGATCCAGCATGCCGCTCAGCGCCAGAATGCCGCTGACCTGCAAACGCACGCGTTTCGGCTGCAGCAGCTTATGTTCAGGATCGCTGTTGGGGATCATAATGGTCAGCCAGTCGCCCTGCTTTACCTTCAGGCTGTTGGCCACGCCCTGCCCTAAGATAATCTGTTGCTTGCCCGCACCGAAGCTTTGCCAGGCATGGTTCTGCACATAGGCAGGCAGCGCGCTCAGCCTGGTTTCCTGTTGCGGATCGACGCCTTTGACCTGGATCGCCTGCAGCTTCGCCCCGCTTTCAATCAGGCCAGTGAAATTGATATAGGGGGCCGCGGCCGCAATGCCCGGCACCTGCTCCACTTTCGGCAGCAGCGCCTGCCAGCCGGTAAACGGCTGATTGACCGGCTCGATTTCGCCATGCGGGACCACTGCCAGAATGCGGTTATTTAGTTCGCGCTCGAAACCGTTCATGGCGCTAAGGCCGATAATCAGCACCGCCACGCCTAAGGCGATGCCCACCGTTGAGATAGCGGAAATCAGCGATACCATGCCGCCGCGACGACGCCCACGGCTGAAGCGCAGGCCGAGAAGCAGAGAAAGAGAGCTTGCCATTACGCCATTCCCGCCAGCGTCATTTCTTCACTGAGCACGCCGTCACGCATCTCCATCTGGCGGTTAAGCCGCTTTGCCAGATGCAAATCGTGGGTCACCACCAGAAAAGCGGTGCCCTGACGGACGTTCAGCTCGCCCAGCAGATCGAAAATAGCGTCCGCGTTGCGTGCATCCAGATTACCGGTCGGCTCATCCGCCAGCACCAGGCGCGGGTTATTTACCAGCGCCCGGGCAATCGCCACACGCTGCCGTTCGCCGCCGGAAAGCTCGGAAGGCCGGTGTGCGGCTCGTTTCTCCAGCCCTACCGCGCGCAGCATATCTCTTGCTTTCGCTTCTGCTTCCGCCTTGCCGGCCTTACCAATCAGCAGCGGCATCGCAACATTTTCCAGCGCGCTGAAATCGGGTAGCAGGTGGTGAAACTGGTAGATAAAGCCCAGCTCGCGATTGCGCAATTCCGCCTTCGCTGATGAAGACATGCTGTTCAGCGAACGGTCGTTAAACACTACGTCGCCGGAAGTTGGCGTATCCAGCCCGCCCAGCAGATGCATCAGGGTACTTTTACCGGAGCCGGAGCTGCCGACAATCGCCATCATCTCGCCAGGCGCCACGCTGAAGGAAACATTGCGCAATACGTCCGTCTGGACGCTGCCTTCCTGGTAGCGCTTGCACAGGTTATCGCACTGCAACAAAATCGGGTTACTCATAACGTAAAGCCTCAGCGGGTTGAACGGCGGCAGCGCGCCAGGATGGATAGAGCGTGGAAAGCAACGCCACGGCCATCGCGATAATGACAATGGTGACGACCTGAACAGCAGAAATCTCTACGGGCAGCGCCGCGCCGTCCAGGAAGAGGCCAATTAGCGGCATCAGGTTATTCAGCTGGCTGGCCAGCAGCACGCCCAGCAGTGCGCCGACCAGTGAACCTACGATCCCGGCGGTCGCGCCCTGCACCATAAACACCAGCACGATTTGGCGGCGAGTCAGCCCCTGCGTTTGCAGAATGGCCACTTCGCCCTGCTTCTCCATAATCAGCAGGCCCAGCGAGGTAATGATGTTAAACGCGGCGACGGCGACAATCAGGCTGAGCAGCAGCCCCATCATGTTTTTTTCCATCTTCACCGCCTGGAACAGCTCGCCTTTCCGCTCACGCCAGTCTTTCCACACCAGTCCGGCCGGCAGTTTTTGCTCACTGAGCGTGTCCACCTGCAGCGGTTTATCCAGCCACAGGCGCCAGCCGGTAATATGGCCTGCCGGATAACGCATCAGGCGCGAGGCGTCCTGCTGGTTAACCAGGATCTGGTAGCCGTCCACTTCGCTGTTGGCGGCAAACGTGCCGATAACGGTAAACAGGCGCTGGCTGGGCAGCCGCCCCATTGGCGTAAACTGGCTGGCAGACGGCACCATCAGCCGCAGCTGGTCGCCGCGCTTCAGGCCAAGCTGCTCCGCCAGCTGTTCGCCGACGATAATATGATACTGATTGGGCTGCAGCTCGCTCTGCGTCACGTTAGCGAGATAGGGCGTCAGCGGATCGGGCTCGTCAGGATTGATACCCAGCATCACGCCGACGCCGACGCTGCGCGCGCTTTGCAGCACTACATCGCCGGTAGTCAGCGGCGTAATGCGGCTGACGCCTTTCAGCTGCAGCGACTCCGCCGTTACCTGCTGCGGATCGAGGGAGCCTTTCTCGCTGCCGATCAGTGCCTGGGGCATCAGGTTTAAGGTGCTTTTTTCCAGCTCGTGCTCAAAGCCGTTCATCACCGACAGCACGGTGACCAGCGCCAGCACCCCCAGCGTGATGCCGATAGCGGAAAGCCAGGATACAAACCGCCCGAAGCGGTCTGATGCTCGCCCGCGCATGTAACGCAGGCCGATAAATAACGCGACAGGTTGATACATATAATCCGTCTTCTGGCGGTAATAAGGCAAAAAGTGATCGAAGATGATAAAGGTTAGCCCGGCGTTATGGAACCTCTAAGCCGCTGACTCTTTTGCTAAGTTTTGTTATCGCCTACGACACACCCGTTTATTGGCGAAATATCACACTAAAAACGCCGGTTAATTACTCAATGAGTCCGTTAAAAAGGGCATAGACTTACTTATCCTTCAAAAGGCGCTGCGTAGAGTAAAGGCGGGAGTGGTCATCATGTCAAAATATGAAAAAGGCAGTATTGTCCGCCATAAGACGGGCGAAATTAAAGGCCTGGTGGTGAACGTTTTTGAACAAGGCGACGCGCCTACGGGTTATTACGTGCGGTGGGACGATGGCAATCACAGCTATCACGGCGAAAAAGAGCTGATTTGGGCAAACATTGACCGACCCAGAATGCACTACACCCAACAATCGCCGAAATAGAGGTATACTCGGTTAGCCGAACAGGAAACGCGTCGTTTTCTGCTCTCCCTTTATGTGAAGAGACCGACTGACTGATTATGCCTGAACAAGCCCGATATACCCTGCCAGCAAAAGCAGGTGACCAGCGCCAGCTGGGACAATTAACCGGTGCCGCCTGCGCGGTGGAATGTGCCGAAATACTGGCGCGACACGGCGGCCCCGTTATGCTCATCGCGCCGGATATGCAAACGTCGCTGCGGCTGCAGGATGAAATCCGGCAGTTTACCGATGAGCCGGTGTTGACCCTGGCCGACTGGGAAACGCTGCCTTTCGACAGCTTTTCGCCGCATCAGGAAATCATCTCTTCCCGTCTCTCCACCCTTTATAACCTGCCCATGCTGGAAAAAGGCGTGCTGATCCTGCCGGTGAACACGCTGATGCAGCGCGTTTGTCCGCACAGTTTCCTGCACGGTCATGCGCTGGTGATGCGTAAAGGCCAGCGGCTGTCACGCGATACGCTGCGTTCCCAGCTGGATCAGGCAGGCTATCGTCATGTGGACCAGGTGATGGAGCACGGCGAATACGCTACGCGCGGCGCGCTGCTGGATCTTTATCCGATGGGCAGCGAACAGCCTTACCGCATCGACTTTTTCGATGATGAAATCGACAGCCTGCGCCTTTTCGACGTCGACAGCCAGCGCACGCTGGAAGAAGTGGAGGCGATCAATCTGCTGCCGGCGCACGAGTTCCCTACCGATAAAGCGGCTATCGAACTGTTTCGCACGCAATGGCGCGAGCATTTTGACGTCCGGCGCGAGGCCGAGCACATCTATCAACAGGTTAGTAAAGGGACGCTGCCTTCCGGCATCGAATACTGGCAGCCGCTGTTTTTTGAACAGTCGCTGCCTGCGCTGTTCAGCTATTTGCCCGCCAATACGCTGCTGATTAATACCGGCGATCTGGAAGGAGCGGCGGAACGTTTCTGGCAGGAAGTGGTGACGCGCTTTGAAAACCGTCGCGTCGATCCGATGCGCCCGCTTCTGCCCCCGGAAAAACTGTGGCTACGCACCAATGAACTCTTTAGCGAGTTAAAAAACTGGCCGCGCGTGCAGCTGAAAAACGAGGCGCTGCCGGAGAAAGCCGTCAACACCAACCTGGGCTATCAGCCGCTGCCCGACCTGGCGGTGCAGGCGCAGGCAAAGGCGCCGCTGGATACGCTCCGTCGCTTTCTGGAATCGTTCGACGGCCCGGTTATTTTTTCTGTAGAGAGTGAAGGCCGTCGTGAAGCGCTTCAGGAACTGCTGGCTCGTATCAAGCTGGTGCCAAAAAACCTTCATGCACTGCATGAGGCAGAGCAGCCCGGCGCTTATCTGATCGTGGGCGCCAGCGAACACGGCTTTATCGATACCCTGCGCAATCGCGCACTGATTTGTGAAAGCGATCTGCTGGGCGAACGCGTCAGTCGCCGTCGTCAGGACACGCGTCGCTCTATCAACCCGGATGTGTTAATCC